>CAZQHA010000070.1:0-13241 GCA_964592795.1 uncultured Planctomycetaceae bacterium
ACCGAAGTCGAAAGTCCGCGGTCCCAGCTCGCGCAGCGTTACCTCGACGCGCTCGAGTCCGGCGACGAGCCGCGCGCGGTCGGTCTCGTCCAGGCGGCGTTGGCCGCGGGCGAGCTGACCGTTCCGGACTTGATCGAGTCGGTTCTAGTTCCGGTGCAACGCGAGCTCGGCCGTCGCTGGCATCTGGGCTCGCTGAGCGTGAGCGACGAGCACTTCGGCACTCAGGTCACCCGGCGCGTGCTCTCGCTGGCGCTCGCTCGAGCACCGCGCGCTCGACCCCGGCAGCGGACGGTCGTGATCGCCGCGCTCGCGGGCGACGCTCACGACTTGGCGCTCTCGTTCGTGGCCGCTCACTTCGATCTCGACGGCTGGCGCACGCTGTACCTGGGCGCCGACACGCCGATCCCGGACCTGGTGAGCTTCGCCGCGCGTCACCGAGCCGATCTCGTCGCGCTCGGCGCCACGTTGGACGAGCAGCGAGTCGCGACCGCGGAAGCGGTGCGCGCGTTGCGCGAGGCATGCCCGAACGTGCGCGTGCTCGTCGGAGGATCGGCCTACACCACTCGTCCCGACCTGTGGCGGCGCACCGGCGCCGACGACTGCGCGTCCGACGGCCCCGAGGCGGTTCGCAAGGGGCTCGCGCTCGTCGGCGGCTGAGCGAGCCGCTCAGCGAGTCGAAGGCGGCGGCGGATGTTCGCTCGCGCGCCCGGCCAGCCAGGCGCGTGCTTCGTCGGCCACGCGGCGCATCAGGTCCACCGGCGGTGGCTCCATCGCGCAGAGCGCCGCGACGTTCAGCTCCGCGACGGCGAACTCGAGCTGCTCGAGATCGCGCTCATCCGCTCGAGACGCCAGCTCGGCGCGATCCTCTCGAGCGAGACCCTCCGTGGCCTCGCCGATCGCGAGCGCCAGCGTGCGCTCGTCCCAGCCCGCGAAACGAGTCGTCACGGCGGGGACTCCTTGCGCGGCGCGCGCAGGATCCGAGCCGCCCGGTCGAGTCCGCGGCGAATGTGGCTCTTCACCGTTCCCAACGGGAGTCCGGTGGATTGCGCGATCTCGGTGTGCGTGAGCCCGTCGACGACGGCCATCAGGATCAGCCGGCGTTGCTCGGGATGGATGTGCTCGAGCGCGCGCGCCGCGCGCCGGCTTTCGTCCTGCAGGTCGATCCGTGCCAGATCGGACTCGTCGTCGGCGACGAGAACCTCGCCCTCGGGCAGCTCGACCGTCGGACTGCCGGCCGCGCGCCGCCGGCGGTCGATGATGCGCCGCCGGGCGATGGTCGCGATGAACGTGGACTCCGAGGCCAGCTGCGGGTCGAAACGGGCGGCGCTGCGCCAGATGTCGACGAAGATCTCCTGGACGATCTCCTCGATCGTGCCCACGTCCCGCGTCAGCCGCTTGGCGAGCGTCCACACCAGCGGCGAGTAACGCCGCATGCAGGCCTCGACGGGCGCGGCGTCTCCGCGGGCGATGCGCGGCAAGAGGAGGTCGGCGGGAGTGTCGGCTTCCGGCATCGGAACGTGCGCTGGCGGGCCGCGACACTGTAGCCGGCCCGCGCGCGCTCTCGCCAAACGGAACGAGCGCGCCGTCGACTCGCGCGCCGGCGAAGCCGTGCTAGCCCGTCCGCCGCGCCAGCAGCGCGATCGCGACGAGCGCCAGCACGATCTCCGCGCAGTAGAAGTAGCGCGCATTGCCGATCGCCGCGAACCCCAGCCGTGCCACCGCGATCGTCCGGAAGACCGCGATGCCGCCGTAGAAGAGCGCCGACATCCACAGCGCGGACCGCCGGTGCGCCTCGCTCGCCAAGGCCAGACCGTAGAAGCACGCCAGCCCCGCCTGCAGTCCGCCGTAGACGGCGAGGTACTCCGATTCACCGCCGGGCGTCGTGGGCGTCAGCCCGAGGTACTCGCTGGTCTTGCGCGGCGCGAGCGCGCACCACGCCGCGAAGGCGGCGTACATCAGGGCGTTGAAGGCGAGGTAGAGCTTCAGGGGCATGCGTCACCGGCGACGATGGTTCGCGCGGCGCGCTCCAGCGGATGCAGCGTCAACGTCCCGACCGCACCGGAAACTGCGGCAAGACGCCGGCCGAGCCCCGACGTTCTGGCGGAAGGGTGCGAAACAGCGCTTCCGATTCACGCTTCACACTGCCGAGGGACGAGCGCAAGCCCGCGCGGCGCGCGCCGTCGCCGTCGGGCACGTCGCGCAGATCGAACCCGAAGATGCGGATCACGAGCTCGCCCTGCCAAGTTCCGTCGCTCGCCAGAACGGGCAGGAACACGTCGCGGCCGGCCATCCAATGGAAGTCGCGACTGGGCGACGCGATGTCGCACAACAGCCGACCGTCCTCGCGCACACGGTTCAAGATGCGCAGGTCGCAGCGGTAGCTCGAGAACGGAAACGGAAGGTCGCTCTTGAAGCGCACGCGCAACGCGGCGAACGGATTGCCGCGCTCGTCGAGCCCGCGCACGTAGGAACCGGGCACGACGTCGATGCGCTCGTAGCTCGTGCCCGGCCTTTCGGGGTAGCGCGAGAAGTCGTTCTCGACGGCCTTGATCGTCGCCAAGTCCGCGCGCACCAGGGCCGCCGCCTGCTGCACGAGCCGCGAGCCGCGGATCGAGCTCCAGGGTGGTGAGCTCTCTCGTGCGAGCGTCAGCGGACGCGCAAGGAAGAGCCCGTCCGCGCTCGAATCGTCCTCCGGATTCCAATCGGGGCGCACGAGCACGTGGTCGCGCAGGAGCTCCGCGGCAAACGGCCCGATCTCTCGCCACAAGGTCGGCTGATGGAGCTGCACGCGCTCCAGCACGGCTTCGAGCGCCTCGTAGTCGAGGCCGCGCGTGCGTGCGACGAGATCGCCGAAACAACGCGGAGCGGACGGGTCGACGGCGCTCGGCGCGGATACGAATGCGATCCGTCGCTCGAGCTCCGGCTCGAGCTGCCAAGCCAGTCCAGCCTCGGACTCTGCGAGCGGCAGTCGCGCGGGGAGCAGCCATGTCGTGTCGAACACCTCTCGCTCGAGCTCGTCCCAGCTCGCGCGGCGGGGCTCGATCGTCGTGATTCCCAGTGCCAGGGTCAGCGCCGCGAGCACGTCAGCCTCCGTGTGCGAGGGCCGCGAAGGCCGCGATCGCGCGTGCGACGGCGCGGGGCTGCTCTTCCTGAGGGTAGTGACCCGCGCCGGGGACGAGCTCGAGACGCGCGCGCGGAATCGCGTCCGCGAACAGCGCGGCGAAGCGCTCGGGTGGGTACGCCACGTCGTCCTCGCCCCACAGCAGGAGCACGTCCTGCCGGATGCCAGCGATCTCCGCGCTCCGCGTGCCGTTCTCGTCGCGCGCGAGGTCGATCATGGCGTGCCAGTTGTCGCGGTTGGAGCACACGAGGAACACTTCCTCGACGTGCTCGTCGGGAACGGCCGCTCGGAAGTGCGGTTCGAGCGCCGAGCGAACGCGATCGCGCGAGTTCAGGATCCAGCCGATCTTCGCCAGGCTCATCTCGCGCATCTGGATCTCCTCCGGAAGCCACTCGTCGTCTCTCCGAGGAAAGCCCGAGCTGCTCATGAGCACGACGCGCCGGATGCGCTCGGGATCGTTGAGCGCCGCGCGCCAAACGAACTCTCCGCCGTAGCTGTTCCCCACCAGGGTGACGTCGGCGAGGTCGAGAGCTTCGAGGAACGCGCCGACCCACTCGGCGCAGCGCTCGAACGAGTAGCCGTCGAGCTCCGTGCGCGTCGTGCCGTGTCCGACCATCTCGAGCGCGTACACTTCGCAGTCCTGCTCGAGACCGTCGCTGCCGAACACCACGGGCGTCCAGGTCACGAGGGATCCCGGCGTGCCGTGCACGAGCACCACGACGGGTCGACCTCGTCCTCGCTCCCCGGCCGCGAGGTAGCGGAACTCCGCGTCGACGCGCTGGCCGTCGATCTCGATCGCCCGCGCGATGGTCTGAATGCGCCCCCGTAGGAGCACGTTGTCTTCGAGCGCCAAGAGGCGAGACTCGACCGAAGCCTTGGAGGACGAGACGCACGACGTGGCGATGCCGATCTGGCCGACGAGAAGCCAGGCCAGGATCCAGCGTCGGAAGTGTCGCGGAGGAGCCATCGACGAGAGTCTTCGCGCGACATGCGCTCTTGGATGCTCGGGGCATCCAAGCACACGCGCCGCGATGACCTCGCACGGGCATTCGCGACGTAGCGAGCGATACTTGCGGCGTATCGCGGATCTGCGCCGGAGCGATCACGCTCGTCGCCTGCGGGACGACCGACGTCGAGCGGAACTCCACGGGCCAGGCTCTGCCTCGCCCCGTGGAGCCCGCCTCAGTACTTCGCGTTCACGCGCGACTGGCTAACGCTCCGTCATCCGCGTGATCTCGCGGTCCCAGTCGTCGGCCTCGCGCCCGTGACCCGCTTTCGGCTCGACCCGTCCCCACTCGCGGTAGTAATCGCGCACCGCCTCCAGGCACCGCACGCGAAGGTCGCGTTCCAAGTCTTCTCTCTCCTTCACCGCATGCGCGGCTTCCACGAGAAGCGCCTCGCCCGCGGGGTATCGCTTTCGACTCTGCAGGCAGTCGCTCAACTCCTCCATGGCGCTCCGGAGCTGGAATCCCGACGCCGGAAGTGTGCGCAGGCTGATTCGCACGGACTCGGTGAGCAACGTCTCGACGCTTTCGAGATCGCCACGCTCGCGAACGACACCCGCGAGATCGTTCAAGCTCTGGGCGACACTGGAATGCCCGTTCGGATGCAGGCGTCTGCGCATCTCGAGCGCTTCTCGAAACAGGGGCTCGGCCCGGTCGCGCGCCCCGGCGAGGTGGATCTGCCGCGCGAACTCGACGATCTCGCGTGCGACGAAGGCCGTGTCGCCCGGAAGTCGTCGCTTCTGCATCGCGAGGGATTCGCCGTAGAGCTCCGATGCTCTCGCGACGTCGCCATGCTCGAGGATCACTCGCGCGAGGTCGGTCATCGCACGCGCCACCCACGCGCTGTCCGTCGGGTCCAGCCGGCGCTTCATCGCGAGCGCGAGCTCGAGGTGCTCGCGCGCCTCGTCCAGGTCGTCGCGCATCTCGCCCAGCAGGCCGAGGAACGTGTGACCCATCGCGACGTCGTAGTGGTCGCCGGGAAACAGCCGCCGGAACATCTCGAGCGAGTCTCGATACAGCGCCTCCGCTCCGGCGAGATCGCGCTTCTCCTCGCGCACCCAACCGAGCTGCACGAGGCTCTCCGCGATGTCGCGGTGATCGCAATCGTAGAGGCGCTGGCGCATCTCCAGCCCCTCGCGCAAGAGAGGCTCGGCTTCGTCGTAGTGCTTGCGCCGGCGCGCCAGCACTCCGAGGTTGTGGAGCTGCTGTGCGACGTTCGCGCTGTCGCCCTGGATCAATCGGCGCTCCATCGCGAGCGCGGCGCGGTAGTTCGTCTCGGCCCCCTCGAGATCCCCGAGGTCCTCGAGGAGCGTTCCGAGGTTGCCGGTCGCGACCGCCGTGTCGATGGAGTCGCCGGGATGCAACCGCTTCCACATCTCGACGCATTCGAGCATCGGATCCTTGGCCGCCTTGAACTCCTCGCTCTCTTGCAGGACCCACGCGAGTCGGCCGAGGCTGCGCGCGATCAACGCGTGGTCGCCCGGGAGCAAGCGGCGGCGCATGGCGAGCGCTTCCACGAGCATCGCCTTGGCGCCCGCGAGATCACCGCGTTGTTGACGAACGTGGCCGAGGTTGTCGAGCAGCATCGCCACGCCGCGCTCGTCGCCCGGGAAGAGGCGCTTGCGCATCCCCAGCGCCTCGATGTAGAGCGCCTCGGCGCCGGCGTAGTCGCCGCGATCCTTCAACACGAGACCCAGATTGTTGAGGTTCGACGTCAGATCTTCGTGGTCGCCGTGGAAGATCCGCCGGCGCATCGCCAGTGCTACACGGTAGTGCTGCTCTGCGCCGGCGAGATCGCCCTGATCCCCGAGCGCCGACGCGACGTCCGCGATCCGCACCGCGATGCGGGGATCGTCGCCCGTGTACAAGTCGAACGCCGCATTCAACGCCTGCCGGCGGAACGCTTCGCACCGTTCGAGCTCGCCCTTCGTCTCGTGGAGCTTCGCGTTCCAGTCGAGCGCGTACATCACGAGCGGATCACCGCCGGGATAGAGGCGCTTCGCCATCTCGAGCGACCGAGTCATGAGCGGCTCGGCCGCCGTCGCGTCTCCGCGATCGTGCAGGATCGACCCGAGCAGCAGGAGGCTCTTCGCAACACCGGCCTGGTCGCCGGGAAAGAGACGGCTCTGTGCGTCGAGCGCGGCGCGCGCGAGCGGCTCGGCACCGTCGAGCTCCCCGCGATCGAAGAGCGCGTAGGCGAGCTCGTATCGGCCGCGTGCGAGCAGCGCTTCATCGCATGACTTCTCCAGCTCCTCGTGCGTCACCCACGGACCGACCAACTCGATCGCCCGATCGGGCCGACCGAGATCGCAGAACCCCCGCGCCAACCGCGCGACGAGCGCTCCTTCGGCATCGGGCGCGGCGGCCAATTCACCCGCTTCGATCCGAGCGGCGACCGCGTCGAGCCGTGCGAGCGCTTCGCTCGTGTCGGCTCCGAAGACGCGAAGCCTGTCTGCGTCCTCGAGATCGTGTCGAACGCTCTCCTCGAGCGCCGCCGCGGTGCGCCGAGCGCGCCACTCCGGCCAGGATCTCCAGACGACGAACGCGCTGACCGCGGCAGTGACGGCGAGCAGCGCGACGACGAATTTTCGCGGACGCCTCGCCAAGCCGCGGTCCGAGGGAAGTTCGGACGCCATGTTTCCATGAGGCTAACGCCACGCCAGTCATCGAGCCATCGCGTCCGCTCCTCGGTGCGCGCCGGGATCAGCGCCGAGCTTGCGGTCTCGGCCACTCCGACTCGCTAACCAAACTGAACCGAACGCTTCGTGAATGCCCCGTCCATCCAGAAGCCGGTGATCGGGAACGCCGTGCTCCCTGGGTCGCTCGACGCAGCGCCGGCCGCGACGAGCACCGGCGCGTAGTGCTCCCAAGTCGGCAACGCGATCTCTGCGGCGGGCGCGCGCTCCCGAAAGCGCTTCAACGCGTCGACGTCGAATCTCGCGAGCGCGTCGGCGACCCACTCGTCGAACTCGCGCGCCCACGTTGGAATGCCCGGCTTGAACGCGTACCGCATGTTGTGCGTGAGGAACCCGCTGCCGAACACGAGCACGCCTTCGTCGCGCAGCGGCGCGAGCAATCGACCGAGCTCGAACAGCTCCTCCGAATCGAGGCTCGGCATCGAGATCTGCAGCACGGGCACGTCCGCGTCCGGATACATCGCGACGAGCGGCACGTACGCGCCGTGATCGAGCCCGCGCTCCGGCTCGCTCGCGATCGGAACGCGGCGCTCGCTTAGGAGCGCGGTGACGCGCGACGCGAGCTCCGGTGCTCCCGGAGCTGGGTAGTCCGTCCGGTAGTACTTCTCGGGGAACCCGTAGAAGTCGTAGACGAGCGGCACCGTTCTCGTCGCTCCGAGCGTCGCCGGCCGCTCTTCCCAGTGCGCCGACACCATCAAGATCGACTTGGGCGTCGGCATCGCTCGCGCCCACGCGGCGAGCTGCCTCATCCACTGCGCGTCGTCGAGGAGGATCGGCGCTCCGTGCGCGGCGAAGATCACCGGCATTCGTCGAATCGAGGACACGCGCCTGGCTCCGGATGAGCGCGTTCGCGCTCGGCGACCGTGAGTCTATGCCTTCGACGGCTCGGAGTCCGAGGAAGCCCGTGTTCCCCGAGGGCCCTCCCGGCGATCGCGCCGATCGCAAGAGCTACTTGTTCGCCGCGGCCGCCGGCGGCGGCGCCTGCTCCACCCGCTGCCTCGACGTGACCTCCGCCTCGAACGTCCACATGTCGTCGGGGATCTCGTGCGGCTTGATCTTCTTCTGCGCGATCTCGATCGTGAGGTCGGTCACCTTCACGCGGCGCGATTCGGCTTCGAGGCTGTAGAGGAAGTTCGCGATGCGCGAACGCATGAACTGGCGTTCGCGGTCCTGCGGCCGGATGCGGTACTTGTAATCGACGATGCCGCGCATCCGTTCGTCCTGGCTCGAGAGCAGCTTCACGTCGCCGATCTCGACCTTGTCCTTCGTCGCGATCTTGCGGATGTACGTGTTCGGATCGGCCTGACCCGCGAGCCCTTCCTGCCGCATGCTCTTCGAGAGGTGCGTGTGCTTGCGGCCCAGGTCCTGGATCGTCTTCACGAGCGGCTCGAGCGCCTCGTCGTGCTGCTCTTGCATCGCCGACAGATTGCGCGACTGCGCGTAGCCGAGAGCGCCGAGCGCGAGCGATCCGATCACGGTCACGAGGATGATCCCGCGCGCGAGGTTCATGTTCTTGAAGAAGCTCTTCATCCGTTCCTCACTGTGCTTGGGCGACCTGCGGCTCGGCGGGCGCCTTCGTCACGTCCACGAGCACCGCCATGCCCGCGATGTAGATCCCTTGGCCGTTCTCGAGCGCGTCGTTGGCCTTCGACTCGACGTCGACGATCCACGGCTCGGCCTTCAAGTCGCGCACGAACCGCTCGTAGTACTCGGTCGCGGCGACGGCGTCCGACGCGAAGAAGCTGACGTCGAACGCGACGCGCACGTGATCGGGCCGGCCCCCGCGACCCGGTTGGAACGTCGACGTCACCTTGCGCAGCGACGGACGGCCCGATTCGGTGCCCTCGTTCTCGAGCACGCCGAACACGAGCGCAAGTCCGCGCAGCGCCGACTGCGGTTGCGTGATGTCCTTGTCCTGCCCCAGGTCCTTTTCCAGCTTCGCCACGTCGTTCGAGAGGAGCTGTTTCACGCGCTGCAGCTGCTCGAAGTACGTGCGATCGGTCTCGGTGTCGAGGCGCGAGAGGTATCCCTCGACCTCCTTCGACGGATACGCGAGCGTCCCCTGCCGTCCCTGCTTCGGGGATCCGATCAGCTTCATCACCGTCGATTCGCGCCAGTAGTGCAGCTTGTTCTCGAGGAACTTCGTTTCCTTGAAAAGGAAGATGTTCCACACGCCGAGGAACGTGACGAGCAAGAGGCACGCGACGGCGAGCGGCAGCTCGATCCGCTCGAGCGCGCCCGTGTAGCGCAGCTCTTCGCGCCGCAAGCTCGGACGCAACACGCCCCCGCCCAGCTGCCTCAGCGCGACACCGTAGGGCACGACGAGCGCGCCGAATCCGTCCGCCGGCTGTCCCGTGTCCTCTTCGAACGCGTCGAGCAGCACGACCGGGATGTCGAGGATCTTGCTGCCGACGAGTCCGGGCAGATCGAAGCCGCACACGTGGATCGCTTCGATCGGATGCGTGCAGCGCGACGCCGAGATCGTCCGGCCGAGCTCGCGCCGGATGCGCCGGATCGCTTGGTCGAGCCGCCGCTGGACTTCGGCCGGGTCCGACGTCGGCTCCAGCACGTCGAGCCCCTGCTTCGGCGCTTCCTCCGCTTCCGACTCGGCGCCTTCCTCGGGCGTCGGCGGCAGCTCGTGGGTCAGCGCGCCGATGTGGATCGCGCGCATCTCCCGCACGTGTCCGCCGTCGACGACGACGACCGACGTCGAGAGGTCGCCGAAGTGCACGAGCACCTGCGCGGTGTCCTCGGTGCACACGTTCGCCCCCAGCGCCGCGTTGACCATCGCGGTCGTCTCGAGCTCGACTTCTTGCGGCTCGACGCCGGCCTTCTCGCACAGCGTGATCACGCGCTTCAGGTCCGCTTTCGGAACGGCGGTGATCAAGAGGTCGCTCGTGTCCGGCGCCGACTCGAGCACGTGGAAGTCGACCACCACGTCGTCGACGTTCCACTGCGGCAGCAGGCTCTCGACCTCGAACTTGAGGACTTGCTCGATCTTGCCGCGTTCGGCGAACGGCATCTTCAGCGTGCGGAACGCCGCCAGCCCCGTGTCGACCGCGACGCCGATGTTGTCGCGCGGGATCTTGTTCGTCTTCGCCGCTTCCTTCAGCACCGCGACCGCTTCGGCGAAGGCTTCCTCGCCTTGCGGCAAGTCGCCCGTCATGTAAGCGGTGATCCGGTGCTTCTTCGCGCTGCCGTCGAGGACGACGAGCTCGAAGCGCCGGGGACCGATGCGCATTCCGCAGGATCGTGCCATGTAGGGACTATTGCCGAGGGTTGGGCGGGATCGGACCGAGGGCGGACTCGTCGAGCTCGAAGCGCTGACTCTGTGGGATCACCCGGTTCAAGATCAAGCCTCGGTACTTGCGGCCCTTCTCGCGGAGCTCGGGCTCCATCGCGGACGTGTAGTCCGCCATGTGCCGGTCCTTGATCTCTTCGATCTCCTGGTCGTAGCTGGCGAGGATCACGCGCAGGAGGCGCGCGCGTTCGGGCGACAGATCGAAGCGTTCCACCAGCATCCTCTCGTAGTCCGCGAAGGGACGCGTGTCCGGAGCCGGCGGGCGGAAAAGCACCGCGAGCCCCGTGCCGGACGCGAGTCCGGCAGCGAAGCTCGTGAAGACGAGGACGAGGACCCAGAAGCGCAGGTTCCTCACGGCTTGCGGCTCGCCTTCACGGGCTCCGTGACCTCCTTCGACCGCGCCGGCGCGTGAACGGATTCCGCTTTCTCCAGCTGATCGAGCTCGATCAGCGCGCGCTCCAAGCTCACCTCGGGATGATCGTCGGCCATCAACCGGCTCTCGCCCGGCAGATGGACGCGCGACAGCGCGAGCGAGAGGAAGATCAGGATCGCGGCGGCGACCGCGGTGACGCGCAGCACGAAGCGCAGCGTCGCGTCGTCGTTGGGCACGAGCCTCAGGCTCGCCGCCGGCGCCGTGACGTATCCCTCACCCGTGTCGCCGGCGAACGCGCGGCGCGCGACGCGCGCCGAGAAGTCGCGCGGGATCGCCACCGGCTCGGGCTCGACGAACCAGCGCTTCAAGTTCTTCTCGCCTTGCACGGTTCCACGGCAGGGTTGGCAATCGAGGAGGTGCTTGCGCAGCGGACCGGCCTGAGCTTCGGAGAGCTCGCCGTCGAGGTAGCTCGGAATCAGATGACGTGCGTTGTTGCATTCCATGTCGATCACTCCTGCCCGAACTCGGGATGCATCTGCAAGAGCTTGTCCTTGAACTTCGCGCGCGCGCGGAAGAGGCGCGACTCGACCGTGCCGATCGAGATTCCGAGCGTGTCGGCGATCTCCTGGTACGACAGGTCGTCGAACTCGCGCATGACCAGCACGGTCCGGAAGATCTCGGGGAGCTCTTCCAGCACGGCGTGCGTGACGCGCGCGACCTCGCGCTTGTCCATCTGCGAATCGGGGCTCATGACGCGCGTCGAGCCCGGAGGCGCGGCGACGTCGACGTCCTCGACCGTCTGCACCGGCGAGCGGCCGCGGCGCTTCATCGAGTCGAGGATCGTGTTGACCGCGATGCGGTACAGCCAAGTGTAGAACGACGACTGGTGCTGGAAGCTCGCGAGGCGCGTGTACGCCTTCAGGAAGGACTCCTGCACGAGGTCCTCGACCTCGACCGTGCTCTTCGTGTAGTGCCGCGCGACGGCGAACAGCCGGGTCTGGTACCGCTCGACCAGGAGCTGGAACGAGGCCTGATTGCCGGCCAAGGTCTCCTGAACGAGGGAAGCGTCTTCGGCCGAGTGGGACTCCATCGCGGTCAGTTCCATGGCGGGCGAAGAGACGCCGCCACGAGGCGCTCTATTCCCGCTCCTCGGCGGCCGGATGCGCCCGGTCCACGTTGCCGAGGGTGTGGCCCATCTTGTCGCGCTTCGTCCGCAAGTACTTGAGGTTCGTGGAGTTCGGCGGGGTCGACAGCGGCACCTGGTCGACGACGTCCAGCCCGTAGCCGTGCAGGCCGGCGATTTTCTTCGGGTTGTTCGTGAGGAGCTTCATCCGCCGGACGCCCAGGTAATGGAGGATCTGCGCGCCCAGGCCGTACTCGCGCAGGTCGGCCGGGAAGCCCAGGGCCTGGTTCGCCTCGACCGTGTCCATGCCGCTGTCCTGGAGCCGGTACGCCCGGAACTTGTTCTCGAGCCCGATTCCCCGGCCCTCTTGCCGCATGTAGACGAGGACCCCCCGCTTCTCGCGGCCGAGCGTCGCCAGCGCCTTGTCGAGTTGCGGCCCGCAGTCGCACCGCAGCGAATGGAACACGTCGCCGGTCAGGCACTCGGAGTGCACGCGCACGAGCACGTCGTCCTCCACGGGCGCGCGCGGACCGTCGAGGCCGGGTCCGGGCATCCCGATGCTGAGCGCGATGTGGTCCTTGCCGTCGATCTTCGAGCGGAAGAGGTGCGCCATGAACGTGCCGAAGCGCGTCGGCAGGGGCACGTCCATCTCGATGGGCTCGATCAGGCGCTCGTTCTGGCGGCGCCACGCGATCAGGCTCTCGATCGTGCAGATCTTGAGGCCGTGCTTCTTCGCGAACTCCTCGAGGTCGGGCATCCGCGCCATCGTCCCGTCCTCGCGCATGATCTCGCAGATCACGCCCGCGGGCCGCGCCCCGCACAGTCGCGCGAGATCGACGATGCCTTCGGTCTGGCCGCCGCGGACGAGCACGCCGCCCTCCCTGGCGCGCAGCGGGAACACGTGGCCGGGCCGAGCGAGGTCTTCGGCCCGCGAGCGCGCGTCGCAGGCGACGCGGATCGTGTGCGCGCGATCCTTGGCGCTGATGCCGGTCGTCACACCATGTGCGGCCTCGATCGAGACCGTGAACCCCGTTCCCATCTTGTTCGTGTTGCGCGGCACCTGCGGCTCGAGCTCGAGCTGGTCGCACATCTCGCTCGCCATCGGGAGGCAGACGAGGCCCCGGCCTTCGCGCGCCATGAAGTTGATCGCCTCGGGCGTGACGAACTCGGCCAGCATCGCGAGGTCGCCCTCGTTCTCGCGGCCCGGATCGTCGACCAGGATGATCATCCGGCCGCGGCGGAGGTCCTCGAGGATCTCCGGAATCTCGCTGATCGCCATGTGCGTCCTCGGTGAGCGGCGCGCCCCTCGGGACCTGGCGGCGCGTTTCTCAACCGTCCATAGTAAGTCGGTCGCCGAGCCGGGCCAACTCGCGCGACGGGAGTGCCCCCGATGCGAAGCGCGATCCACGCCGCCATTCCGTGCCTGTGCGCGGCTTTCCTTGCGGCGAGCTGTGAGTCCGTCACCAAGTGGAAGCCGCCCACCGAGCAGGAGCCGGTGCGCACGCAGGCCGTGCCGACGCCTCCGAAGGCTCCCGAGCCCGCGCCGGCTCTGCCACAGAACCCACTCGAGACGATCGCGCGGTTCGAGGACGCGCGCACCGACGGCGACGGGTTGCTCCAGCT
>CAZQHA010000071.1:0-13166 GCA_964592795.1 uncultured Planctomycetaceae bacterium
GCGCCGTCGCGGCGCAGGTCATGGGCCGGCTCGCGGGCACGAAGGTCGCCGACGAGTTCCTGAAGCGCGCCAAGAATGTCGACACGCCGCGCGAGCTGCGCTTCGCGCTGGCGGAGATCCTCGCCGGCTTCAAGGATCCCGCGGTCGACCGCGAGCTCGTGCTCGAGGTCGGCAAGGGACGCCCCGAGGACAAGATCTTCGTGATGCACGCGGTGCGCGACATCGCCGACGAGAAGGTCAACAAGGGCGTGCACAAGATGCTCGCCGACAAGGAGCCCGAGGTCGTCGTCGCGGCCTGCGAGCTCCTTGGCTACCGCAAGGACAAGGAAGCGCTGCCGCTGCTCGAGAAGATGGTCGAGAAGGGCAAGGATCGAGCGATCCTGCGCGCCGTGTTCAACGCGATGGCGGCGATCCGCGCGGGCGATCCGGCGTGGAACGCGAAGCTCACGGAGCTCACCGCGCACGCGGATGCGGAGGTGCGCGCGATCGCGCTCGAGAACCTCGGCAAGGTGGGCGACCAGACGACGGTCGAGAAGCTGATCGCCGCGCTCAACGATCCCAACTGGTCGGTGCGGCTGACCGCGCTCGAGGGGCTCGAGAACCTGCGCGTCAAGGAAGGCGTCGCCGCGATCATCGAGCGGATGGCCAAGGAGGAAGGCCGCATCCTCCACGACATGGCCAGCGCGCTGTACCGGTTGACGGGCCAGCCCTACCAGGACAACGCGCAGAACTGGGCCAACTGGTGGCAGAAGGAAGGCGCGACCTTCGAGGTCCTCTCGAAGGAGCGCTTCGAGAAGATCCACAAGAGCGAGACCGAGTACGCGCTGCGCCAGACGACGCGCAGCCAGGGCGAGGAGTGGCGGCTGAAGAAGGTCGATCAGGTCGAATCGAAGTTCTTCGGCATGCAGATCATCTCGCACCGCGTGCTGTTCGTGATCGACGTGTCGGGCTCGATGGAGGAGGCCGTCCGCAACGAGTTCCGCGACGACGGCTCGCCGATGACGCGCCTCGAGGTCGCCAAGCGCGAGCTCAAGAAGTGCATCGAGGGGCTCGAGCCGGGCGCGTTCTTCAACATCATCACGTTCAGCAGCGGCGTCGAGCGCTGGATGGACGGCGCGCTGGCGGCGGCCAACGCGGAGAACCGCCAGAAGGCGCTCGAGTACGTCACCGACCTTCTGACCGGCGGCGCGACGAACCTCTACGACGCCGTGCAGGCCGCGTTCGAGGACCTCGACGTCGACACGATCTACGTCATGTCCGACGGCGAGCCGACCGACGGCGGCGAGACGGAGCCGTTCGTCATCCGCGAGCACATCCAGCAGTGGAACGAGCACCGCGGCATCGAGATCAACACGATCGGCATCGGCGGCGAGTTTCAGATTCTCGAATGGCTGGCCGAAGACTCGGACGGGATCCATCTCAAGTTCGAGTGATCCCGGACCCCACGACATCATGACGCTGCGCCCGGGTCGGCCGACGTAGGCGGATCCGGGCGCGGTTTTGTCTTGGCTCGGCCGTGGACGGTCTATCCAATCGGCGCGCTTGAAACCGGCCCTGCGCGTCCTGATCTCGCTGTGCGTCGCCGGGATCCTGGTCGCGTTCCTCGCGTTCTTCGGCGACGTGCGCTGGAGCGACGTCGCCGACGCCTGGCGGAAGCTGTCGCTGCGCGCCTACGCGACGGCGCTCGCGTTCCACGTACTGCTCTACCTGCTGCGCTCCGTGCGCTTCTACATCCTCGTGCCGCCCGAGCAGCGGCCCGCGTTCGGACGCCTCGCCGTCGTCAGCGCGGCGCACTCGATGGCCTCGACGATCCTGCCCGCGAAGATCGGCGAGGCCACGTTCATCGTGTACCTGCGCGACGTGTGCGGCGTCTCGGCGGCGGCGGGCACCGCTTCGCTCGTCGTCTCGCGCCTGCTCGACATGGCGACGCTGACGCTCGGGCTCGCGGTCGCGTGTCTCGCGATCGACGCGGCGGGGGCCTACCCGAACCTCGGATGGCTCGCGTCGCTCGGCTGGCTGCTCGCGGTGTGCTCGCTGGGCCTCTTCGCGGTCAGCGCGCGCGGCGATTGGCTCGTCGAGACCGCGTCGTCGGTGCTCCATCGCCTCGGGCTCGACCGCCTCGAGCGCGGACGGCGCATCCTGGCGCGCACGCGCGAGGTCGCCGACGCGCTCCGGCGCGCGGGCGGAGAGCGCCGGCTCCACGCCGCCGCGCTCGTCTCGCTCCCGATCTGGCTGTGCGTGTTCCTCTTCTGCGCCGTGCTCGCGCGCGGACTCGGGCTTCCGGACAGCGTGACCTTGGCCGAGGCGACGTTCGCGTCGAGCCTCGCCATCGTCACCAGCTTGATCCCGATCAGCGCGTTCGCGAGCTTCGGAACGCTCGAAGCCGGATGGGTGCTGGGATTCGGCGTGCTCGGGATCGATCCGACGCTCGCGGCGGCCACGGCGTTCGGCATGCACCTCGTGCAGCTCTGCAACGTCGTCGGCCTGGGCGTCCTAGGTCATCTGGGCATGGGGCTCGCGCGCGCGCACCGGCGCGGTTGAGCGGACCGGCGACTGCGCCTCGAGCAGCGCGCGCGCGATCGACTGGCCGATCAGGCTGCAGCCCTTCGGGGTGAAGTGCAGCTCGTCGTAGTAGTTCTCGAAGCTCGGCTCGACGCGCGACATCATGTCGATCTCGGGGATGCCCATCTCGCGCGCGATCTCCGACGCGCGCCGATCGATCGCGCGCATCAGCTTCCACACGACGTCGTGGGAGTAGTACGTGGTGACCTCGCCCTCGTACGGCCGCCCCGCGCCGAAGTTCCACAGGAGCTTCGCTTCCTCCGGTGTGAAGCGCCGCTCGAGCCACGGCTGCCGCGCCAGGATCACGACCGGCGCGTGCGCGCGCGCGCGCTGGATCAGCCGGCGCAGGTAGCGGTCGAAGTGGTCGAGGAGCGGCTTGGGATCGGGGACCTCGTCGATGAGGACCTGCGCGCGAGCGCGCATGGCGCGAGCTTGCGCCAGCCGCTTGCCGGCGCGCTCGCGCACCTCGATCGGCCGCATCAGCCGCCGGCGCCAGTGCGACGCGATGCGGCGCAGCGCGAGCGTGCGCGGCGTCCAGCCGAACGGACCCTCGGGGTGCGCCTCGAAGACCTGCGAGGGCTTGGGCTCGGACTCCTCGATCTCGCGCGGCGCGCGGCGCTCGAGCCAGTACACGAGGTCGCTCGCGCCGACCATCAGCACGATCGCGTCGAGCCGCGGATAGCGGTCGAGCAGCCGCGAGAGCATGTAATCGATCTGACGGCACGTCACGAGCGAGCGGCCGATGTTGCCGACGTGCACGTGCTCGGCGCCGAGGCGCTCGAGGTTCTCTTCGCGGCTGAGGACGCGCTGCACGACGTACGGCCAGGAGTTCTCCTGGTCGACGAAGTAGCACTCCGCGACGCTGCCGCCGGCGACGAGGACGCGGAACGTGCGGCCGTCGCGGGGCGACGGATCGCCGCGCACGCCGTCCGCGTTGATGTGGGTGTGCGTCGTCGGCTCGAGCGTGGGCAGCGTCTCGCGGTCGAGCTGCATGTGCGTGCGCGCGTACGGTTGCCACACGTAGTAGCGGCCGAAGCGCTTGAGCCACAGGCGCGCCGCGAGCTCGATCGCCACGCCGGCGCCGATCGCGCCGGCGAGGAACACGGCCGTGCTGACGATCGCGCTCAAGGTGTCCTCCGCTGGAGGAATCGGCCGTTCAGCCGTTGGAGCGCGCCTCCGACGTCGAGATACGGATCGCGGCGGTAGACGAACGAGGTCCAGACGAACGCGAAGACGGCGACGAGGCCGAGCCCCGCGACGAGGAGGGGCACGAAGCCCTCGATGCCGACGCTGCGCTTGACGAAGACCAAGAGGCCGAGAGGCACGAGCGCTCCCAGCGTCGCGCGCCCGCCCACGTAACGCAACCACTCGCCGACCGGAAGCTCGAGCTCCCGGCACGCGCGCCACAGAACGGCGCCCGCGAACAAGACGTTCGGGATCGCGGTGCCGACCGCGACTCCGACGATGCCGTGCGTCCGGACGAGGGCGAGGCTGATGGCGACGTTGACGACTCCCATGACGAGCAGCGCGCAGGCCGGCCACGCCGGCTTGCCGAGCCCCATCAAGATCGGCAGAGCGACCCCTCGGACTGGCAAGTAGAAGATGAAAGACACCATCAAGACCTGGAGGACGGGTCCGGACGTTTCGAGGAACTCCGGTCCGACCCACCAGCTCAAGAACTCCGGGCCGAGGACGGTGAGGTAGATCCCGATCAGGAGGACGATCGAGAAGGTGATCTTCGACCACTTGAGGTACACGTGCCGGAGCTCGCTCGTGTCGCCGGTGACCCGCAGCTTCGTCGCCATGGGCATGACGACGCCCGCGACCGCGATGACGAGGTTCGTCAGCGGGTCGAAGAACTTGTTGCCCATGTCGAAGTACGTCACCTGCTCGGGGTCGCCGATGATCAGCGCGTCGGCGCGGAACGCGAGCAACGTGCCGACGTTGAGCAGCATCGCGAACACGCTGAACCCGAAGATGCCGGTGGCGAGCCGGCGGTCGAAGCTCCCCAGGCTGAAGCGCAGGTGCGGATGGCGCTTCTTGAGGACGAGGATCGCGATCGTGAACTCGGCCAGCATGCACGCGACCTGCACGATCGCGAGGTTCAGGAGCGAGGCTTCCAGCTCGAGCAGAACGATCGTCAGCGCGAAGCGCAGGCACAGCTCGCCCGCCATGATCGCGTTGCGGCGCACGAACTCGTGGTGCGCATCGAAGATCCCGTACGGAAGCCGCATCAGGAATCCGAACGACACCTGCGCCACGACGACCGCGTACGCGATGCGAGCGTCGGTGAGCGCCGCGGCCGAGAAGCCCTCCTTCGCCGCGTTCGCGACGTAGCGCCCGTCGAACAGCGGGTAGAGCGAGATCCCGGTGATCAGCGCGATCGCGCCGAGCGCGGCGCAGATCCCGAAGCACGTCGAGATCGCGGTGTTCGTGCGCTCAGTGTCCTTCTGCGCGACCGCCTGCGCGATGAATCGCACCGACGCCATCGGCACGCCCAGGATCAGGAGCGAGAGGAACCCGGTCAGCGAGACGATCGTGACCCACATCCCGTTCGTCTCCTTGCCGAGCGCGTCGATCACGAACGGCGTGAGCCGCATGAGCACGACGATCTGCAGCAGGTTCAGGATCCAGGTGCTGCCGATGCTCTTGAACACGTGGGGATGGGGCGGGAGCTACGGTGAGAGCCGCCGGCCGACCTCACCGCCGTCCTCTAGGATGCGGCGCGCCAGGTGACGATAGCCCTGCGCGTCGAGGTGGAACTCGTCCTGCGAAACTTCTTCGGACAGCGAGCCGCCGCGACTTGTGATCGGCGCCTCGGCCGTCGACACGAAGCTCGCGCCGCGCGACTTCGCGAGGTCGGCGAGCGCGCCGTTCGTCTCCGACAAGCGCGCCACCTCGGAAGGCTCCATGTCGCGCTCGGGAAGGATGCCGAGCAGCGCGATCGGGACGCCCGGCGCGCCCTCGGCGATCCGGGCCAGCACGCGGGCCACGCGCTCGACCACTTGCAGGGTGGTCCGGCCCTCCTCGCGCCAGTCCATCGCACCGGTGTACACGACGATGCCCGCCGGCCGCGCGCGCGGCAGCCGACCCGGAACGCGCCTCAGGAGCTCGAGCGCCGACTCCGACGCGATGCCGCGGTTCAAGCACGGCTTCCCGGGGAACGATTCCGCGAGCGGGAAGCGCTCGATCGTCGACGACCCGAGGAACACGATCGATCCGGCGGGCGCGGTCTCGTTCTCGATCGCGAACGCCTGCATGCGCGCCGCGGCGTGGAGCGCGCGCGCCCGCGCCTCCCGCACGCCCTCGGATTCGACGAGCTTGCGCAATCGATAGCCGCCGGGGAGCACGTCGTTCCACGCCAGCGCGAGCAGCGCGATCGCGAGGAGCGCCGCGAGCGGCAGGGCGCGCGCGGCCGCTTCGGCGCGGGATGTCGAGGTCGTGTCGGTCACGGATAGACTGTGGCGCTTCACCCCGGCGCATGTCGACCACGAACGCCCAAGCCCAGATCGAGCTCCACCGGACGCTCGCGCCGCGCTACGCCTTCCGATACAGCTTCGAGTTCTCGCGGCTCTTCCAGCAGGACTGGCACGCCGAGATGATCTCGCACGTCCCGAAGACCGCGCGCCACGTTCTCGACCTGGGCTGCGGGACCGGTTTCTTCCTGGCCGAGCTCGAGGAGCGCCACCCGGGAGCCGTCGGCCTCGACATCAGCCACGACATGCTCAAGGTGTCGGATCAGTACGTGCCCGGGGCGCGCCTCGTCACCGGCGACGCGGAGAAGCTCCCGTTCAAGCCCGGCGCCTTCGACGCCGTGTTCTGCAAGGGCAGCCTGCACCACACGCGCGACCACGTGCGCTTCCTCGCGAACTGCGCGCGGGCCTTGGGCAAGGACGGCGTGCTGATCATGAGCGAGCCGTGTAACGACAACCCATTGATTCGCTGGGCGCGCGCCGTCCTGTACCGCCGCAGCCCGCACTTCGACGAGGGCGACGAGGGCTTCACGAAGAAGGGCATCATCGGCCTGTGCGAGAAGGCCGGCTTCGAGGTCGCGGTCGCGAAGAAGTACGGCGTGTTCGCCTACTGCCTGGCGGGCTTCCCCGATCACGTGGGAATCCTGCGCTACGTTCCCGGGAGCGCGTGGATCACGCGCGCGATGATCGCGTTCGATCGATTCCTGTGCGCGGTGCCGGGGCTCTCGATCCTCGGCTTCCACATCGTGATCGTCGGACGGCCGCGCTGATCGCGCCGTCCTTGTGGTCCTGGACCATTCGACTAACCTGGATCCGAGGCAGGGCGGTACCGCGGACCGAAATGGCCGTCGGATCCGCGGAAAGGGCGCAGGAACCATGCATCCGCAAGCTCTCTCGTTGCTGACGATCGTCCTCGCGATCCCCGCGGCGCCGATGGCCGTGGCGCAAGTGCAATCCCATCACCAGACCGGAGTACGACCCACGGTTCGGTGCGACGGCACGCTTCCGATGCGCCAGTACGAGACCGACCGTCCGAAGTCGGTGAAGTTCGGCGACTTCGATGGCGATGGCGACCTGGACATGGTGGCGGCGCAGGCCTCGCGACCGAACGGCGTCTCGGTCTGGAAGAACCGCGGAGACGGCACGTTCGGCGCGGAATCCACGTACCCGCCGAGCGCGACGACGTGCGTCGCCGTCGGCGACTTGGACGGCGACGGGGATCTCGACATCGCCGCGACACGCCCCGGAAGCAGCGTCCATCTGCTGATCAATTCCGGAAACGGCACGTTCGTTCCCGGGGGTAGCCCGACCGTCGGCGACCTGCCCGTGTTCGTCGCCATCGACGATCTAGACGGCGACCTCGACCTCGACCTCGTGGTCGCGAACCGCTCGTCCGAGAGCATCTCGGTGCTGCTCAACCTCGGCGCGGGGACGTTCGCGCCGCAGGTTCCGTACTCCCAGGCCGGCGAGCCGATGTCGATCGCCTCCGGCGATCTGGACGGCGACGGAGACGAGGACCTCGCGATCGCGCTGTGGTCGACCGACTCCGTGTCGATCCGGTTGAACGCGGGCGACGGGACGTTCGCCTCGCAGACACTGTACACCGTCAATTGCGCGCCGCTCTCGGTGGCGATTGGATTCCTCGACGCCGCGCCCGGCCGTGATGTCGCGGTCGCGAACTGGAAGTCGTCGAACGTGTCCGTGCTCTCGAATCTGGGCGACGGAACGTTCTCGATCCAAGGTCCGTACCCCGTCGGATCTCCTCCGCTGTTCGTAGCGATCTCCGACATCGACGGCGACGTCGATCGCGATCTGATCGTCGCCGGCGGACCGGTCCAGATCCTCGAGAACTCCGGCTCGGGGGACTTCACGCGTACGGCGTCGTTGGAGACGTCGGCCTCCTGGAGATCCATCGCCGTCGGAGATCTCGACGGCGACGAGGATCACGATCTCGCGCTCACGGATCTCTGGCACAACGTCACCGTGCTGCGCAACGCCGGTGGCGGCGACTTCAGGGCGCCCGATCCCTACGACGAGGGTCTGAACCAGGTGTCACCGCCGGTGATCGCTGATCTCGACGGCGACGGAGCGAAGGACGTCGTCGTCTGCAGTGTCCGCGGGCCCGAAGTGGTCGAGGTTCTCCTGAACCAGGGGAACGGCTCGCTCGCGTCCGGCGTGAGCTACGACGTCGGCAGCCACCCGTACCGAGTCGCAGTCGCCGACCTGGACGCCGACGGGGATCGAGACATCGCGTGCACGAACAGCGGCGACGACAGCGTCTCCGTGCTCTTGAACCACGGCGATGGCACGTTCGCCGCGCAGACCACCTTCGCGACGGGTGTATACCCGATCGGACTGGCGATCGGAGATGTCGACGGCGACGACGTGCCCGACATCGTCGTCGGCGAGGAGGGAAACCAAACGATCGGCGTGCTCCGGAACCTGGGGAGCGGATCGTTCGCGAGCTCCGTGAGCTACGCGGCCGGGATCAACAGCGCGCGCAGGGACGTCGTTCTGTTCGACTTCGACGGCGACTCCGACCTCGACGTCGCGACGATGTACGGACAGGGAGTTTCCGTGCTCCTCAACGCGGGCACGGGCGCATTCCCGAGCCACACGCTGTACGCGACGGGCTTGGCGCCGATCGGGATCGCGGGGGGCGACCTGAACTACGACGGGGCGATCGACCTCGCCGTGTCGCACGGCGCCTCGGATTTCCTGGTCGTGCTCGCGAACGTGGGCGGCGGCTCGTTCGCGATCGACTTCGGATATCACGTCGGGAACGTCGGCCCCGTGACGATCGGAGACATCGACAACGACGGGGACGCGGATCTCGCGCTGTGCGGCAACTCGCCCGAGGTGTACGGGCAACGGATCGTCGCTCTGCTGAACTCCGGATCCGGCAGTTTTCCGACCCGCAGCGCCTTCGGCACGGTTCCGTACTCGCCCGAGAGCGGGTTGGCGATCCGAGACTTGAACGAGGACGGTGCGCACGACGTCGTGATGACGTCTCTGACCGGGGTCTCGATCCTCTGGACTCACTGTCCCTGAGGAGCGCGCGCTACTCACGGCGGCCTTCGACTCCGCGTACCGCCACTCCGTTCCGAGCCAGCAGCTCGGCGGTGACGCCCGGGCCGTCGACGAGCTTGCCCGCGGCGTGCGTCTGGCACACGCCGCACGAGGGGGAGCGTTCCTTGAGGAAGGCGCGCGCGATTCCGTGAGCGCGACAGGTGTCGAGCGCACCCCGGGCACCCGCGAGGAACTCGCGGGTCACGTCCTTCCCCGCGTCCGTCACCACGCGCGTCGTGCCGTCGATGACTCCGGCCGCACGGCCTGCCTCGATCCACGCCGGCGGCCGAGGAGTTCCGAGCCCACCGTGCTCCTCGGGACAGAATGGCACCGCGCGCAGGCCGCTCTCGTCGAGCTCGCGCTCGAGCGCTCGATCGGGATTCGACCCTCCGTCGTAGCGGCAGCGCGTGCCGAGGAGGCATGCGCTCACGAGCACGGGTTCCCGTCGATCTGCGCCGCGGTCCATCGGGCCTATCATAGGCGCGCCATGCCGACGCCCGATCGCATCCTCGTTCCCTTGGCCGACGGCTTCGAGGAGATCGAAGCCGTCACGATCGTCGACGTGCTGCGGCGCGCGGGACTCGACGTCACCACGGCGGGCCTCTCGTCCGGACCGGTGCGCGGCTCCCACGAGATCGTGATCGAGCCCGACGCCGAGCTCGGCGACCTCGATCTGTCGACGTTCACGATGCTCGTCCTGCCCGGGGGTCAGCCGGGCACGCGCAACCTCATGAAGGATGAGCGGCTCTTGAAGCTCGTGCGCGACCTGCACGCCGCGGGGCGCCGGACGGCGGCGATCTGCGCGGCGCCGCTCGTCCTGCATGCGGCGGGGGTCGTGCGCGGCGTGCCGGTCACGTCGCATCCGTCGGTCCGCAAGGAGCTCGTCGAGGCTCGCGTGCAGGACTCACCGCGCGTCGTCCGCTCCGGATCGGTGATCACGAGCCAGGGCGTGGGCACGGCGCTCGAGTTCGCGCTGGCCCTCGTCGCCGACCTGCGCGGTCAGGCCAAGGCGGACGAGCTCGCGCGGGCGATGGTCGTCACGATCCCGGGCTGAGCCTTCGATTCGCGGGCGGCGCGCACGCTCCCGAATCCCGTTCGCGAGCGTCGCTCCGAGCGCGGTGGGCCGTGCTCGACGCTTCGAGCTCGGTCACCCGCGCGCGGCGGCCGCGCGTGCATCCGGGGAAAGCGGCGCGAGCGAGCGGCGGCTCGCGTCCGCGTTCCCCGGTGAAGCGCGCGGCGAATCCGCCCGATTCCATCCCCGAGACGACACGCGCGCTCCACGGCGGCGCGCAGCGGGTCTCCTTCGCGCCGACCGCGCGTTTCTCAGCGGTCGAAGGAGGAGGAAACCGTGCCGACGCCCGCCGAAGCCTGCGACTGGAGTGGACTCGAAGCCCTGCGACCGGTCTTGCGCCGCTGTCTCGCGAACCGCTGTCGCGACGACAGCGAAGCCGACGACATCATCCAGGAGACGCTCTTGCGTGCCGCGCGGTATCGCAAGAGCCTCACCGACCCTTCGTGCCTGCGTCCGTGGGCGGTGCGCATCGCGCACAACGTCCTGCGCGACCATCTGCGGTCCGAGCGACGGCTGCCGCGCAACGAAGGCGCGGAGGAGGCGCTGGCGTCCGTCGAGGGGCGCGAGCCGACGCCCGGAGAGCCGCACGACGACGTCCGCGTCGCGCTCGTCGGAGACGTCGTCGAGCGCGAGGACGCGCTCGTGCGGCTCGACGAAGCGGTCGCCAGCTTGCGCAACGAGGATCGCGCCGTCCTCCACTCGTACTACCGCGACACCGGGCGGTGCGCCGAGACGGCGCGCGTGTGCGCGATCGCACCGGCGCTCGTGAAGGTCCGCTTGTTCCGCGCTCGACGTCGTCTGATGCGCGTCATCGAGGCGCGGGTCGCGAGCGAGCGTGCGCGGGCGATCGGAGCGTTCGGAGGTTCGCGATGAAGGTCCTCGAGCTCGTCGTGTCGCTCGTCGCGCTCCTACCGGCCGCGAGCGCGTCCGTCCAAGGACCGCTTCCGCGCCTCGACAGCGCCCGAGCGGAGCTCGCGCGCGCCTCCGGCCTGAAGATCGCGCTGCGCGGCACCGCCGGGGACGCGCGGCATGCGGCGCGCGAAGCGGCGGTGCGCGCGTATCGCGCCGTGCGGGAGCACTTCCCCGACGACGCGCCGGCATGCGCCGAAGCGGCGTTTCGCGCCGGAGAGCTCCTGCGCGCCGCCGACGACGTCGCCGCGGCGCGGTCGGAGTTCGCGATCGCGCGCGAGCGGGGGAGCGGGACGCCGTTCCGGGTGCGCGCGATGCTCGAGATCGGCCACATGGAGCGTCGCGTCCGCAACCACGCCGACGCGCTCGCGACGTACGAGAGCGTGCTCGCGGAGGCTGCGGCGCCGCGCGCAGCGCGCGACGAAGCATCGCTGTGGCTGGGTCGCGTCTACGTCGAGCTGGGGCGGGGCGCCGACGCGCGGCGCGTGTGGCAGCGCGTCGCCGACGACGGCGAGGATCCGATCGATCGCGTGCGCGCGTTCGACTTCCTCGCCGGCGCACGGATCGCGGACGGCGACTTGGACGGCGCGGCGGGTGTCCTGAAGCAGTGCCGCAGCGCGCTCGCGGACTTCGCGGCGGAAGAAACCGCGCTCGGCGAGCGAGTCCGAGCGGCGTTGCTCGCGATGCGCGCGAACGACGAGCTCGAGCGTGCGATCGCGGCGCGCGACCGTCCGAAGGACGCTCGACGGGAGTGATGGAAGAAAGAAAGTTGCCCACAATCGCGACGCGACTGTTTTCTTCGCACACCCGTTTGGGTTATGAAGTCGCCGTCGAAGTGAGTTCGGTGGACGAGCCGGGTGCTGTCACGGTGTCGTGACACGGAGCGTTCGCAGGGATTCCACTTCGTTCACCACGACATCATCGGGCGATTCGTTTCCAATGTGGGGACGGATCGCCCTGTCGTTCTCCGCGCGTGCTCGCGCGGAGAACGACAGGGCGATCCGCGCGCGAATGCGCGCTTCCATCGGTGGGTCCCGCGACGTTCAGCGCCCGCTCTTCGCGCGTCTTCGCGCGTCGAATGCTCGGTGCGTGCCGGTCTGGGCAACGGAGGGGGGAACGCAACTCGCCGACGAAGCGATTCCGCCGACTGCGCTGCGGCGATACGAAGGCAAGCTGCGCGTCGCTGAGCAGCGCAGCCGGCGGTTAAACGAGAAGACGGGTCTTTGCGGCTGCCGGCGGGGGGGGGGCGTGATCGATGTCGGATGCTTGGCGGGGGTGCGTGACTCGTCCGAAGAGCTATTGCGCTCGCATGCCGACTCGCCCACGGAAGAACTGCCGCTGAGACGTCGCGGGACCCACCGATGGAAGCTGATCCGGCGTCGGACGCCGGATCAGCAGCCGACGCCGTAATAGGTGAACCCGAGCTTCTCGAGCGTCGCGCGCGGATAGATGTTCCGGCCGTCGAAGATCGTCGGCGTCTTCAGGGCCGCCTTCACGGCTTCGAAATCCGGCCGGCGGAACTCGTTCCACTCGGTGATGACGACCAGCGCGTCGGCGCCTTCGAGCGCCGCCATCGGTCCGGACGCGTAGTCGATCCGGTCGCCGAAATGGTGGCGCTGCGCCTCTTTCATGGCTTCGGGGTCGTAGGCGGTGACCTTCCCGCCCGCTCCGAGCAGCGATTCGACGACGACCAGCGACGGCGCCTCGCGCATGTCGTCGGTGTTCGGCTTGAACGAGAGGCCCCAGACCGCGAAGCGCTTGCCGGCGAGCTTCTCGCCGAAGTGCTTCTGCACCATCTCGACGAGCAGCTGCTTCTGCCGCTGGTTCACCGCCTCGACCGCCTTCAGGATCTTGAAGTCGTAGCCCAGGTCCTTGGCCGTGCTGATCACGGCTTGGACGTCCTTCGGGAAGCACGATCCGCCGTATCCGATGCCGGCGAACAGGAACCGCGAACCGATCCGCGCGTCCGATCCGATGCCCTTGCGGACCGCGTCGATGTTCGCGCCGACGCGGGAGCAGATGTTCGCGATCTCGTTCATGAACGAGATGCGGGTCGCGAGCATCGCGTTGGCGGCGTACTT
>CAZQHA010000072.1:0-10425 GCA_964592795.1 uncultured Planctomycetaceae bacterium
GAGCCACAGATACGGCGTCCACTCGTCCATGCCGGCCCAGATCCCGATGATCGCCGCCCAGATCGGCTCGAACGCGTACACGATCGCGGCGCGCACGGGATCGATCTCGCGCTGGTAGACGTTCATCAACGACAGCGCGAGCACGGTCGCGAGGAGCGAGGACAAGATCACCGGTTGCAGGAACGACGCGGACAGGCACAGATCGACGAGCGCGTCGCGACTCGGTGGATCCCCTGAAACGAGCGTCAGCGCGAGGAGGATCGCGCTCGCCGCTGCGACGACCACGAAGCTCGTGAACGTCACCGGCAGCGGCGGCACCCGCTTCGTCACTCGGTCGGTCACGAGGATGTGGACCGCGAACACGAACGCGCACGCGACGGTGAGGAGCTCGCCGCGATTGAACGCGAACTCCGGTCGGCCCCGGATGACACCGGCGCCGATCGTCGCGAGCAGGACGCCCGCGATCAGCGCCGGGCGCAGACCGCGCCGCGCGGTGAGTAGCGCCGTGAACACGACGTAGAGGCTCGTCAGGAACGCCGAGACCCCCGGCGAGACGTCGTCCAGCCCGAACATCTGCAGCAGGAAGCCGCCGAACAAGAGGATCCCGATCCAGAACCCGCCGGCCCACGTCGCGCGGTCGAGCCCGCGCCGCGCGGGCGGCACGAAAGCGAGCATGCAGATCGCCGCGATACCGAATCTCAGGGACATGAACAGCGCGATTCCCAGCATCATTCGCGCGGCTCCGAGCTTCGCTTCCACGGCCTCGACCCCTGCCTTCATCCAGACGAACGTCCCGCCCCAGATCAGCGTGACCACGAGGAGCGCGATCACGGCGGATCGCGAGCGGTGCCTCTGCGTCGGTGGATTCATCGAGCGTGCAGCAACCTAACGGGACCGCGCGGCGGCGCAAGGACGGAACGACGTTTGCTCAAGCGCGCGCCATCGACATGCGGCTCGATCGGACCATTGCTACTCTGAGCGCCCTCATCTGCCGCTCCACCGGCGGCGCGCGCCGTTCCGATCGCGCGGATTGGAAATCGAAGCTCATGAAACCGCTCCATTCTCTGTCTCGCGTCGGTGTTTCGCTCACCCTCGTGCTCGGCGCGGCGAGCTGCGTCAGCGACCGGCAGGTCATCGCGCAAGCGAACGAGACCCACCAGGTCCTGACGCCGGCCGTGATGAACAATGCCGAGATCGATCGCTACCTGCAGTCGGTCGGCGAGCGGATCATCGACGCCGCGCGCGAGTACGATCGACAGAACCAAGGAGGCGGCGAGTCGCGCGAGTGGATGTTCTCGAAGGACATGCAGTTCCACCTGGTCAACAGCGACACGCTCAACGCGTTCACGACCGGCGGCGAGCACATGTACATCTACAGCAAGCTGTTCGAGACGTGCCGCAGCGAAGACGAGCTCGCCGCCGTGATGGCGC
The DNA here is from genome assembly GCA_964592795.1 of uncultured Planctomycetaceae bacterium. Lineage (GTDB taxonomy): Bacteria > Planctomycetota > UBA1135 > UBA1135 > JANLUN01. Next base: position 1,432 of record CAZQHA010000072.1, read on the forward strand.
ACGAATACGCGCACGTGTACGGCCGACACGTCCACAAGGGCATCCAGCGCCAATACTTGATCGTCGCCGGAAGCGCGGCGGTCGGGATTGCCGCGGGACAGATGGCGGACGAGAACTCATCGGAGATCGGAACGCTGGCGGGCGCCGGGGCGATGATGCTCGGCAAGTTCCTGTCGATGGGCTACACGCGCAGCGACGAGGCCGAGGCGGACGATCTGGGCTTCGACTTCTACGTGCGCGCCGGTTGGGACCCCGACCGCTTCGGCGACTTCTTCCAGCAGCTCGTGGACCAGGGGCTCGATACGACTCCCGAGGTGATGAGCGATCACCCCTCGCTCGCGAGCCGTGTCGCCGCGGCCAAGCAAAAGGCGGCGCGCCTGCCGCCGGACGCCGAGACGTGGCGTCGACCGCCCGTCGCCGACATCGCCGGCTACCAGCAGAAAAAGATCCTCGTCGCGCAGGTCTCGGCGCACTCGCCCAAGGATTCCGACGTCGCGGCGGCGCAAACGCTGCTCGCCGCGATCCCAAGCTGCCTCTTGCCGGGGGAATCCCCCGAGCAAAAGGAGGCGCAGAGCAAGATCGAGGTCGCGCTCGCCGCGCACGGCAAGTCGCTGCAGCGGCGGTAGCCCGCCCGAAACGAAAGGACTCGGCGGCGGGCGCTCGCCGAGTCGCTGGATGGGACGGCGGATCGCGGTCGGTCAGCGGTTCTTCTGGAACCAGTCCGCGTTGATCTTCGTGAAGTGCACCCACTTCTCCGGCAGCTCCGCCTCGTCGAAGATCGCGTCGACCGGACACTCGGGCACGCACGCGCCGCAGTCGATGCACTCGTCGGGATTGATGTAGAGCATCTCGTGCTGGGCGAAGTCCGGCGCGCTCTTCGTCGGGTGGATGCAATCCACGGGGCAGACTTCGACGCAGGCCGTGTCCTTGGTCCCGATGCACGGTTCGGCGATGACGTAGGTCATGGGCGGGGCTCCGGCGCGGGCTCGGAGGAGCCCGCGGCCGCGCAATCGTAGTTTGAGGGGCTTGTTTTGCAACCCTGCGCGGCTCCGGCGCAGGCCTCGAAAAAGTGCTGCGAGCGCACCCTCGTAGCCCCGTGGCAGCGGACGTTATGGTGGTCCCCGCCCCCCGAGCTCCGAAGCCTTGAGCCCACTCCTCAGCCTGACCGCCGACTCCGCGTTCGTGTTTCGCCCGCTGTCGTGGGCGGCCATCGGAGCGGCCTATCTGCTCGGCTCGATTCCGTTCGGCCTCGTGCTGGCGAAGTGGATTCGCGGCGTCGACCTACGGCAGTTCGGGAGCGGCAACATCGGCGCCGCGAACGCCGTGCGGGCGATGGGCCGCGGCTGGGGCTTCGTCGCGTTCGCGCTCGACTTCCTGAAGGGCTGGGGCCCGGTGTTTTTCTGCCAGCACTACTCGGGCGAGGACCCGCGCCTCTTGCCGCTCCTCCTCGTCGTGTGCGGCACGGCGGCCGTGCTCGGACACTGCTATTCGATCTACCTCGGCTTCCGCGGCGGCAAGGGTGTCGCCACCGGCTGCGGCGCGATCGTCGCGATCGATCCGCGGATCTTCGTCGCGGGCGGCGTCGTGTGGCTCGTCACGCTGTTCACGACGCGCTACGTGGGCCTGGCGTCGATCATGATGGGCCTGACGTTTCCGATCGCGACGTGGTTCCTGGCCGGCGAGTCGGAGCGCGCGCTTCTAATAGGTGCCACGCTCCTGACGCTCTTGATCCTCGTGCGCCACCGCTCGAACCTGCAGCGCATGATGGCCGGCACCGAGCCGCGCGCGGGATCGAAACACGCCGCGAAGCCGCACGGCTGATCCTCCATGGCGCGCGCACTCGTGATCGGCGACGGCAGCTGGGGCACGACCCTGGCGCTGCTCCTCGTGCGGAAGGGGATGCGCGTGCACCTGTGGTCCGCGTTCCAGGACCACGCGAACGAGCTGCGTGCGACGCGCGAGAACAAGCGCTTCCTCCCAGGCGTCCCGCTGCCGCGCGAGATCGAGATCTCCGCCGACCCGTACTCGGCTGCGGCGGGCGCCGACCTCGTGGTGAGCGTCGTGCCCACCCAGTACCTGCGCGGCGTCGCGCTCCGCTTCGAGGACGCGTTGCCCGGCAACATGCCGATCGTCAGCGCGACGAAGGGCATCGAGATCGAGACGTTCAAGACGCCCAGCCAGATCCTCGCGGAAGTGCTCGGCGATCGCCCTCTGTGCGTGCTGTCCGGGCCGAGCCACGCCGAGGAGGTCGCGTTGCAGAAGCCCGCGTCGGTCGTCGCCGCCAGCCACGACCGCGCGTTCGCCGCGCGCGTCCAGTCCGCGTTCAGCTCGCCGAACTTCCGCGTGTACACGCACGGCGATCCGCTGGGCGCTGAGCTCGCCGCCGCGCTGAAGAACGTGATCGCGATCGCGGCCGGGATCAGCGACGGCCTCGAGCTCGGCGACAACGCGAAGGCCGCGCTGCTGACGCGCGGCATGGCCGAGATGGCGCGCTTCGGACGCGCGCGCGGCGCGAGCGCGGAGACGTTCTTCGGCCTCGCCGGATTCGGCGATCTCGTGACGACGTGCTGCTCGCGCCACTCGCGCAACCGCGCGGTCGGCGAAGCGATCGGGCGCGGCGCGAAGCTCGAGGACGTCCTGGCGAGCATGAAGATGGTCGCGGAGGGCGTGTTCACCGCGAAGGCGCTGTTCGGACCGGAGGCCGACATCGGCGATGTCTCGATGCCGATCGCCGAGCAAGTGCACGCGGTCTTGTTCGACGGCAAGAACCCGCGCGAGGCCGTGCTCGACCTGATGACGCGCACGCCGACCGGCGAGCGGGACACGCTCGCCGAGGACTACGCGTGAGCGTGCTGCAGGCGTTCACGCTCTACTTCGCGTTGACGGTGCTCGCGCTCGGCGGCGCGGTCGCCACGGGCTACCAGGCGCGGCGCAGATGGCACATCGCGTGCGTCGCGAGCGCGTTCGTGCTGCTCGGCGTCACGATCTACTACGCGCTGGCGCTCGGCGAGCTCTACGACCTCGAGTCGGCGGGCGTGATCACGCCGATCCACCTGACGTTGGCGAAGGTCACGACGGCGGCGTACCTCCTGCCGGTCGCCGCGGGCTTGCGCACCGTGTACAAGCCGGCGGCACGCTCGCTGCACCGACGGCTCGCGTTCGTCGCGCTGGTGCTGACGGTGATCACGGCGATCACGGGCACGATCATGATCCTGCTCGCGGCGCCGCGCGAGCCGCTCTAGGCGCGCCGTTCAACCCGATCGGAACGAGCGCGGCGTCATCGCGCTCTCGATCGAGTGCGTCTGCTCGGTGCGGATCACGCGCAGCGTCTGGATGACGCTCGGCAGCAGCAGAAGGCTCGCGTTCGCGAACAGCGGGATTAGCGTGACGATGATCCACGCGAGGCGCGCGCGGATCGAGACGATCGCGGCCGCGAGCCCGAATGCCGCGAAGACTCCCGAGAACGCGCACACCGATTCGATCGACGGCGCGCTGTCCGGCGCGAGGCGCGTCCAGAACGCGAACACCCAGAAGCTGCCCCAGCCGACCGACGCGAGGCACATCGACGCCATCCACGTGCGATGCCGGCGCCGCACGACGGTGCGGATGCGCCACAGTTTTCGAACCGGTCTCGCCACGCGCGAATTGTGGCCCTGCACTCCGAGCGCCTCAAGCGAGGCGCTCGATTGACGGCTCGGAGCGCCCCCTCTATAACCTCCGGGCCAAATCTGGCGTCGGGGCGTGGCGCAGCATGGCTAGCGCGCTGCAATGGGGTTGCAGAGGTCGGAGGTTCAAATCCTCTCGCCCCGACCATTCTCCGCTTTCGGGAGCGGAGCGCCGCGCGACCGAGCGAGACGACGCGCGGAACGACGCGCAGTGGGTCACGACGTCGCCGCGCGCGACGCAAAGGCGGCGCGGCTCGTCGTCGCCTGGGCTTCGTCCTTGCCCCACGCCGACGCGGTGGGCGTAGCCAGCGACAGGTAACGGCCGTTCTCCTCGTGCACGAGCCGCTCGGCGAGGAACGCACGGAGCACGTCGTGCACGTCGGCTTCGCGAACGTCGCGACCGGTCGTCGTTCGCGCGGCCGCCGCGGCGGCAGGCACCGTCGCACCGGCATCGCAGGCGAGGTAGACGGCGGACTCCACCGCCTCGAGGTGGTAGCGCGCGGGCGCTGCCATCGTGGTGCGCGCGTCGTTGATCACCACGAAGCCCGGACCGCGACGATAGTTCAGCGCGCCGCGATTGCGGGCGGCGTCCCTCTGCCATCTCTCGACCTCCTGGCGCAGGGGCGCCACGTAGACTTCAGGATCGCGCCCGTCGTCGTAGGCGTGTTCGAACACCGCCGCCAGATCGCGAAGCGTGTCGGACGGGGCGCCGTACATCTGCGCGTAGAACGGCAGCGGCGCGCCGACGACGAGACCGTAGCGATCCGGATGATCGTGGTAGGGGCTGAAGCGAACGCACATCAGCGGCCCGAGGTTCGGTGGAGCGAGGTGCACCAGCGACGGCAGGATCTCGGCCATGCGCGCGTACTCGCCGGCGTCTTCTCGCGGAAAGCCGTAGAGCAGGTTCCAGATCACGTGCACGCCGAACTCGGCGCACCACTTCAGCAGGCGCACGTTCTGCAGTCCGGTGACGCCCTTGCCCATCTGCTCGAGGATGGACGTGCTCAGGCTCTCGATGCCGGGCTGCAGCGTGCGCACGCCGGCTCGCGCCAGCAGTCGGACGTGGGCGCGCTTGAGATTGGACTTCGTCTCGCAGAAAAGACCCAGCTCGTGCGGCTCGGCGGCGAGCGCGGGCGCCAGCGTCTTGAGGTAGCCCATGTCCATGATGTTGTCGACGACCGTGAAGTCGAGCACGCCGTGCAGGCGCGCCAAGTCGAGCAGATCGCGGTGAGCGCGCGCCGGCGACTTGCTGCGGAACTCCATGTCGTCGCCGTTGATGCCGCAGAACGTGCAGTGCGACCTCATGCCCCACCAGCAGCCGCGCGCGCTCTGGTACGGCAGCCGCGGCGCGATCGCACCGGCGAGCGGACCGCGCGCCAGCCGCGCGAAGTACTCCGCGTAGTCGGGCAACGGCAACGCGTCCATCGGCGAGCGTTGCTCCTGGCTCGACGCACATTCCACGACGTCGCCGCCGCGGCGATAGCAGAGCCCCGGCGTCGCCGCGAACGCGGCGTCGTCAGCGGCCCGGATCGCGTGCACGAGGCGCGGCAGGACGCGTTCGCCTTCGCCGCGCACCACGTAGTCGACTTCGGCGTACGCGCGCAGCAGGGCCGGACCGGACGGACCATCGCACAACGCGCCGCCGAACACGACCCGCACCTTGGGCGCCAGCCGCTTCAACGCGCGGGCGAGAGCTACCGACGGGACGGTCTGGCTGTAGACGAGCGTGAAGCCGACCAAGTCGGGCGCGCTCGCCAGGACCTCGGTCGCGCACTCGGCGAGGAACTCCGGCATCGCGGCGCGCAGCGCTTGCAACTTGATGAGCAGCGGCGGCGCGATGCCGGCGCTGCACAGCGTCGCGACGAACCGAGCGTCCTCGACCCTGGGCGCCGGCATGAACGGCGGTACGGCGAACAGCCACTCGGGCAGGCCGAAGTTGGCCCAGCGCGTGCTCACCTCTTCGTACTCGCCCGGCGTCAAGGCGTCGTCACCGCACCGTCGCTTGGCGAACTCGACGAGCGCCAAGTGGAACGAGCAGGTCACCGCCGGAAGGTCGGACTGCGCGAGCGACGCCTGCAGCTGCCCGAGTTGGATACACGGACTGTCGACCAAGAGCCACGGCATGCACACGAGGGTCGTGCGCACGTCACGCGGTTCGTCGACAGCACCGGACGGCATCGGTGCGGCCGCCAAGGCAACGCTTGTGCCACTCCGTGCAAGCGTCGACATGCCCGCGCGCGGAGGCCCACGGTTCTTCTCCCGTTCCGCGGACGACTCGAGCGGTTGCGGCGGCGTAACGGCAACCGGGCTCGTCATCCGCTGCCGCATCGGCGCGCGGAACCGCACGCCGCCGTCGAGTAGAGTCATCGCCTCGATGACGCCGACACGGTGGACGAGCGCGTGGACGCTGGCGTGGCTCACGAGCCTCGCGGCCGCGCAGGACGAAGTGATGCGCGACGACGCGCGCGATTTGACCGGCGACGGACGCGTCGTGGTGGAGCTCGCCGCCGATCGCGCGGCGTACTTCGCGGGCGAGACGATCTCCGTCCGGTTGCGCCTCGTCATCGAGAGCACCTTTGCACGGACGAACCTCATCCAGATGTTCCGCCAGAAGCTGGACGTCCCCGTGCAGCTCGTCGTGCCGTGGATCGAGGACCTGCCCGGTGCGTTCGTGGTGTCCTCTACGCGAGCCGCGCCGGGCGTGCGGCTCGCGTTGAACGACGACGTGGCCGACGCGGTCGCGCTCGCGGATCGAGAGATCGACGGGAAGCGATTCGAGGTCGTCGAGATCGAGCGGCGCTATGCCGCCTCGCGCGCGGGCGAGCTCGCGATCCCCGCGCCGATCGCCCGCTTCGCGTTCGCGACGCGCTTCGAGGACGACTTCGTTTCCGGGCCCGTGGCGAAGGACCGCGTGGACGCGTTCGTCCGCGGATCGCCGCTCGCGCTCACGATCCGCCCCTTGCCCGAGGCGGGGCGTCCCGCCGAGTTCACGGGTGCGATCGGGCGCTTCTCCTGCTGGACGGAGGCGCGGCCGGCCGTCGTCGAGCTCGGGGGCAGCCTCAAGCTCGTCCTTTCCATCGAGGGCGAGGGCAACCTCGATCGCTTCGACGCACCCAGGCTCGACGACCTCGCCGGCTTCACCGTGCACGGCGTGATCGACGACAAGTCGCCGGCGCGCCGCACGATCACCTACGACCTCGCGCCCCGACACGCGGACATCACCGCGGTGCCGGGAATTCCGTTCGCGTTCTTCGACGTCGGACCGCCGCCGCAGTACCGGCTCGTGCACACCTCGCCGATCCCGATCGTGGTGCAGCGGCCCGCGATCGACGCGCCGACCGACGAGCGGCGCGCGCCGCCGCCGCCCGTGCGCACCGACTCGTCGTCGCGGGCCGTGTGGATCGGCGTCGGCGTCGTCGCGCTGATCCTGCTGGCGCGGCGCGCGCGACGGACGCGGGCGTAGCCCGCGGAACCGCGGCGTTCGCGGCGGGTTCCTTGTGCGTGAAGTCGGTACTGTGTCGCGCCTGCGCCGCCGCGGCGGCGTTCCGCGAGGCGGCTCGACGGCCGAGCGTCGACTTGGCGGACGAGTTCGCGGAATACGTCGCGCGCTGCCTCGACTGCCCCGTGCGCGACGTGATCGGTCCCGACCTCGCGACGCGGCTCGAGCGCGCGGGCGTCCCGCGCGTGCTCGCGCTGCGCTCCTCGGAGCTCTTCGACGCGATGATCGCATCGCGCCACGGCGGCGGCGCGACCGACGAAGACGTGCGTTCGGCCTGCGCGATCGTCGGCGCGCTGGAGCGCGAACTCGATCAGGCGTAGTCGAGCAGCTGGTGCGCGGGGTGCTTGCGCACCGCCGCTTTCTTGTCCCACTGCGTCTGGAACAGGACGACGGTCCGCCCGCGCGCGTCCTTCGCCACGATCGACGTGGTCGGCGGCGAGAAGCTCGCCCGGTCGCCCTCGAGCCACGCGCTGCACTCGTACGGGAGCTTCGAGATCGTGGTCTCGACGCCGTACTCGTCGCGCAGCCGGTACTGCAACACCTCGAACTGCAGCTGACCAACCGCCGCGATCATCGGCGAGCCCGCGGGGTTGTCCTCGTCCCAGAGGAGCTGCACCGTGCCCTCGGCGGTGAGCTGCGTCATGCCCTTGTCGAACGACTTGCGCTTCGTGAGGTCGTTCGGCGAGACGCGCGCGAACACTTCGGGTTGGAAGAGCGGCAGCGGCTTGTGATCGAAGCCGCCGTCGATCGAGATCGTGTCGCCGATCTGGAACGTGCCGCGGTTGATCAGGCCCACGATGTCGCCGGGGTAGGCGACGTCGAGCGTATTGCGCTCCTGCGCGACGATCGAATGCGGCCGCGAGAGCCGGACGTCCTTGTCCAGCCGGTGGTGGTGCACGACGACGTCTCGCTCGAACTTGCCGGAGCAGACGCGCACGAACGCGAGGCAGTCGCGGTGCCGTTGGTCCATGTTCGCCTGGATCTTGAACACGTACGCGCTGAACGGCGCGTCGACCGGATCGAGGAGCGACTCCCCGCCGCCGGGTAGATCGACCGCGCGCGCGTGGGGCGGCGGCGCGAGCTCGACGAACGCGTCGAAGAACGGCTCGACGCCGAAGTTCGTCAGCGCCGAACCGAAGAAAGTCGGCGTCACCTCGCCGCGCAAGAACGCTTCGCGTGAGAACGGGTTGCCGGCGACCTCGAGCAGCTCGAGGTCGTGGCGCGCCTTCTCGACGAGGACCGGACCGATGCGCTCCGCGGTGCGCGGATCGTCGAGAGCGACGCGCTCGATCTCGGCCTTCTGCGCGCCGGCGCCGGCGGTCTTCTTGAAGAGCGACACCGCGCGCGTGGCCGGCTCGAGCACGCCCGCGAACTCGCGTCCCGATCCGATCGGCCAGTTGAGGGCGCTGGCGTGGATGCCGAGCACGCCCTCGACCTCCGCCATCAGGTCGAGCGGCTCGCGCCCGGGCAAGTCCATCTTGTTGATGAACGTGAGCACCGGGATCTTGCGCAGCCGGCACACCTCGAAGAGCTTGCGCGTCTGCGTCTCGACCCCCTTGCCCGCGTCGAGCACCATGATCGCCGAGTCCGCCGCGGTCAGCGTGCGGTACGTGTCCTCGCTGAAATCCTGGTGCCCGGGCGTGTCGAGCACGTTGATCACCGCGCCCTTGTAGGGGAACTGCATCGCCGACGACGTGATCGAGATGCCGCGCTCCTGCTCCATGCCCATCCAGTCGGACGTCGCGAGCTTGCCCTTGCGGTTCTTGACCATGCCCGCGGTGCGGATCAAGCCCGAGTAGAGGAGCAGCTTCTCGGTCAGCGTCGTCTTGC
>CAZQHA010000072.1:10435-13166 GCA_964592795.1 uncultured Planctomycetaceae bacterium
GGGATGCGAGATGATCGCGAAGGTGCGCCGGCGCGCGGTTTCACGGGCCAGCTCGGGATCGATCGGTCGAGAGTTCATGGGGCGCGGGGCCGAGAAGATGGCCGATGCACGCGCGCTGTTCCAGACCCGCGGCGCCTATTCGGCCTTGGGATCGAGGAACACGTTGGCTCGATCGAGATCCAGCTGGAGCGCGATGTACGACTGGTCGTTGATCGCGCCCCGGTCGCGCAGCGCGAGCAGCGCGGCCTGCTGAGCGAGCGTCACCGCGCGGCGGACCTCCTGCGAAACCGCCAGTCGGATGCCGGCGCGTTGGCGGTTCTCGACGTCTTGATCTCGAAGCGCGGTGAGCTCGTCCTGCATGAGCGCGCGGAAGTGATGGACGGAGATCGGACAGCTCTTCTCCGAGCAAAACTCGTCGAGGCGCTCGATCCCGGCCGTGAGGATCGCCTCACGCGCCCTGCGGATCTCGGCTTCGGTCGTTTCCTCGTCGCGGATCCCCAGCGCGTGGATCAGCGGCAGCAGCGTCGTTCCTTGGAGGAGCAGCGTCACCGAGATCACCGTCAGCGTGCAGATCAGGATCGCCTCGCGCCCCGGGAACGGCGTGCCGTCGTCGAGCGTGGTCGGGATCGCGAGCGCGGCTGCGAGCGACACGACGCCGCGCACGCCGCACCACGACGCGATGACGACCGCGCGCGGGTTGGGATAGCCGCCTTCCCGCTCGCGTGCCCGGCGCAGGAAGAACAGGGGCAAGTACGCGCCCGGGAAGATCCACGCGATCCGCACCAGGATCACCGCCAGGCTGACGCCGAGGCCGGCGATGACGAGCGTGCGGCGCGCCTCGGCGTCGAGCGCCACGAAGAGGTGCGGCGTCTCGATGCCGATGAAGACGAAGCACATCCCGTTGAGCACGAACACGATCAGGTTCCATGTCGCGTACAAGTCGATGCGCGCCTGCGGCGGGATGTGATGGATGCGCCAGACGACGAAGAAGCCCGCGATCACGACCGCGAGCACGCCCGAACCCCCGACCTGCACGGCGATCACGAACGCCAAATACGGGGACAGGAGCGAGAGCACGAACAACACCGGCGTGTCGCGCACCCTGCGGTTGACGGCGGCGAATACGGCGCCGACCGCCGCGCCGACGAGGATGCCGCCGCCGGCTACCCAGGCGAAGTTGAGTGCGACGTCGGCCCACTCGAACGCGCCCGACAGCGCGATCGCGACGCCGAGCTGCACGCCGACGAGCCCCGTCGCGTCGTTGACGAGGCTCTCACCGCCCAGGATCGCGGTGATCCGTCGCGGGATGCGCAGCCGCTCGAGCACCGCGTGCATCGCGACCGTGTCGGTCGGCGACACGATCGCGCCGAGGATGAAGCACGCCGCCCACGGGAGCTCGGGCAGCAGCGCGTGGGCGACGAGCCCGACGACGAGGATCGTCGCGGCGACGAGCCCGACGGCGAGCATCAGGATCGGCCGCAGCCAGCGTCGGAAGTCCGTCCACGACGTCTTGAACGCGTCGGAGTACAGGATCGGCGGCAGGAACAGGAACAGGATGAGATCGGGGTGCAGCGGAACGCGCGGCAGTTGCGGCACGAACGCGAGCGCCATGCCGGCGAGCGTCAGGAGCACGGGGGCCGGGATGCGCAGCCGGGGAGCGACGAGGCTCACGATCGCGAGCACGGAGAGGATCGCGATCAGAATGGGGAGATCCGCCTGCATGAAGGCGGATCATGCTGCTCTCGCGGCGCACGGAAAGATAGAGCGCGGCGGAGCGCCCCGCATGCGTCAGGCGGAGCGCTTGCCCGACATGTCGATGCGCGACATCTCCGGGGAGTCGGCGAAGCCCTGCTTCCCGAGGATCAGGTCGAGCGCGGGCGAGCACGAGAACGTCGTCACGAGCGTCATGATCACGAACATCGTGAAGAGCGTGGGGGAGATGACTCCGAGGTCGAGCCCGAGGTTCAGGACGATCAGCTCCATCAAGCCGCGCGTGTTCATCATCGCGCCGAGGGCGGCCGACTGCCTCCAGCCGATGCCCGAGATCCGCGCGGCCGTGAACGCGCCGCCGAACTTGCCCAGGATCGCGACCAGCAGCACGAGTCCGCACACGAGCCAATCCTGCGTTCCGCTGACGAGCCCGATCTGCGTGCGCGTCCCCGTGAACGCGAAGAACGGCGGCAGGAAGAGCACGACGACGACGTCCTCGAGCCGCGAGCGCAGCTGTTCGGCGATGCGCCCTCCGTGCGGCAAGATCACGCCCAGCACGAACGCCCCGAAGAGCGCGTGGATGCCGATCGCTTCGGTCGCATACGCGGAGAGCAGGAGGAGCACGAAGACGGCCGCCATCGCGGAGCGCGAGAGCGGTCCTTCGTCCCATCTCGCCTCCCACGCCGCGGCGCGCAGGATCAGTGGTCGCGCGACGAAGAACATGAACAGGACGTACGCGATGACCGCGACGACGGTCCACGCGACGCTCTCCATCTGCGCGTTGGCGACGCCCGCGACGAACGCGAGCAGCGTCCACGCGGTCACGTCGTCGACCGCGGCGCACGCCAGCGCCGTGGCGCCCAGGCGCGTCTTCTGCGCCTGTCGGTCGGTCAGGATGCGCGCCAGCACGGGGAACGCCGTGACCGACATGGACACGCCGATGAACAGCGAGAACGCCGTGAACGAGACGCGATCGTTCGAATAGACGGGGTACAAGACGAGCGCGAGCGCGGCGCCGAGC
>CAZQHA010000073.1:0-13067 GCA_964592795.1 uncultured Planctomycetaceae bacterium
ACTCCTGCGAGTCGGTCATCAGCGCCGTCAGGTCGCGCTTCACCGCGGCGAGGTCGAGGCTTTCGAACTCCTTCGCGTAGTCGAAGCCCTCGCCCATCGGATCCGAACGCGTCGACGGCTGGCTCAGGACGCGGAGGTTGAGCTGGTCCGGCCACCAGTCGCGGTTGAGTCGGCTGACGGCGGCGGCGATCTCGGCGGACGTACGCTTCGTTTCGGACGACATCGAGGTACCTACCTTTCGAGACGGGTTCGGGTCGAGGCTCCGCTTCGAGAGTGCGGGGAACGCGCGGATCGGTCCAACACTCGGTTTCGATCCACGCGATAGATCGCGGCTATCGAAGCGCTGGCCGACGCCGCACGCGGGCGTGACGCCGATCAGCTGTTCCGGAAGTCGTAGAACTCCGGGTGCTTCAGCGCCGGTGCCGCCGCGCGCCGGATCTGCAGCGTCCGGATCGCCCACAGGTCGCGGAAGATGCGGTACTGCAGCGCCGTCTGGTCGAGGTAGTCGACCCCCGCGCTCCCGCCCGTTCCCGTCCGCCGTCCGATGACGCGCTCCACCATGCGCGCGTGGCGCTGGCGGAAGATGACGAAGAGCTGCTCGAGCTCGACCAATCCGTCGAGCACCTCCCGCGGCCACGCGAGCAGCGGCAGCTCGCGGTACGTCTCGATGAACAGCATCGCGACGCGGATGCGCGCCCGAATCGCACCGCCTTCCGCGTCCGTCGGCGCGAGGAAGCGCTTCACCGACTCCTTCTCGGCCTCGTACCGCGTCTTCAGGCGCGGAACGTCGTCCTTCGATTGCGCGACCGCAATCGCGCGCGCGCAGGCGGAATCGACCTCGGCGGCGTGCGACCTCAGGAACGCGGCGACGAACTCCTTGAGCCGCGCCGGCGCGTCCTTGTCGGTGGGCAGCGAGCCGTCGATCGGCGTGCGCGCGAGCCAGCTGTGGATCGCTTCCTTGAGCGTCGGACGATCCTCGAGCTGCTTCGTCACGCGCGCAAGCGCGGGCGACGGGCTGCCGTCCGCCTCGCGCAGCGCGTCGAGGTAGTGGCCGCCGACGCCCAGCGAGATCCGATCCTCCTCCGGCAGCCCGAGCAGGATCTCGATCTGTCGCAGCTGCGCGCTCTGGAACCCGCTCGCGGGGATCAGCTTGTCGCGGAACACGAGGAACTCGCGCGTCGTGAGCGTCTCCATCAACTCCCAATGGTTGATCGCGACGCGCAGCACCGTCGTCACGCGCTTCAAGCTGCGCACGGCGCCCGACAGCTCCTGCTCGGCGACCGGCTCGCGCACGAAGAGGTTCCGCGCCGTGGTCAGCTCGCGCAGGATCAGCTTGAACCAGAGCTCGTACACCTGGTGGACGGTGATGAACATCACCTCCTCGTTGGTGAGCACGCTCTCGTCGCGCTCGAGACCCGACTGCAGCGCGAGGAGATCCTCGACGCGGATGTAGTCCCAGTAGCTGGCGGGTTTGGGCGGCATGCGGAGCGCTCGGCGTGCGGAGCCCGGAGCGGGCCGCACAGGTTAACGAGCGCTCGGGCTCGTGTCAGACGCGGAAGCCGAAGTTCGAGGATCGCGCTCGACTTGGCTCAGAGCGCGGTCGCGATCTGCTCGACGCGGGTCAAGCGGTCGACTTGACGCCGCACGAAGTGCTCGGGAGCTCCGGGCTTCATCCCCGCGCGGCGCGCTTCGGTCAGCGCTTGCTCGATCGCGACGCCGTCCTCGATGCAGCGGTAGATCGCGAACACCATCGCGGCGCGGCTGCCGTTCGTGCAGTAGAGGAGCAGCGGCTCGTCGTGCGCCTCGCGCAGCTCCGCGAGGACTTGGTCCACGAGACCGTCGTCGAGGCAGTCGCGGCATTCGAGATCGATCGGCACGAACCTCATGCCCAGCGTCGCGCACACGCTCGCGACGTCGAACTCCGGTGCCTCGTCCGGACCCGACAGGTCGATCACCGTCCGGATGCCGCGTCGCTCCGCGAGGTCGAGGTCGTCCTCCGAGGGAACGCTCCCGAACCAGAACGCGCCGCTGACGGACACGTTGTGCATGCTGCCGAACGTCGCATGCAGGACCGCGGGCGGAGATCCGTACTCGAGGGTGACCACCGCGTCGCGCGTCGCGCGACAGCCGGCCGCCATCGCGGCGAGGATCGCGAGCCAGCCGGTCTTCTCGAGGAACCGTGCCATGGGGATCTCGGCCTGGATTCCGCAACGGCCACTCCAGGTGTGGCGAGGAATCCGGGAGGTTCTTCGCGGACGTCCTCACCGGCTCGGAATCGGGCCGCAAGTCGCGACTTGCGCGAATGTAAGGGCGTGCGGGCGAGGACTCCGCGGCGAGCGCGGCGCGGGCTCGATCGCGTCGAGCCGGAGTCGAGCTGCTCGCCGAGGTGGTCAGCGTGCCCACTCGCGGTGAGCCCGCACGAGGACGGTCGTCTCGCGCGAGCTCCCGCTCACGTCCGTGCCGAACCGCGGAACGCCTGCCAGGCGAACACGAGCCACCCGACGATGAGGAGCACGCCGCCGATCGGCGTCACCGCGCCGAGCCAGCGCGGGCCGCCGAGCGCCATCGCGTAGAGCGTGCCGCTGAAGACGACGCTGCCGGCGAGGAAGCAGACGCCGGGAGCGCCCCCGCCGACGCGACGCTCGCGGAAGACCCCGAACAAGACCAACGCGATCGCGTGCAGCGCGTGGTAGAGCGTCGCGGTGTGCCACCAATCGAGCTCGGTCGCGCCGACGCGCTCCCTCAGGCCGTGCGCGCCGAACGCGCCCAGCACGACCGCGAGCCCGGCCCACGCCGCTCCGATTCCGATCCATCGTCCGCCCATCTTCAGCTCCCGCTCTTCGCCGTCCGTTCCGCGGGGGGCGCGTCGACCGATCGCTCGCCGCGGGATCCGGCCGCGACGAGGGCTTGGTAGATGCTCCCCGAGAACCCGCCCGTGTTCGTCAGCGCCAAGAGACCGCTCTTGTCGAGCGCCGCGGCCAGCTCGCGCTGTCGCGCGACACGCTCGTCGACGAGGCGCTCGATCGCGCGGCCGAGCTCGCGCTCGCTGAGGCCGTGCAAGCCGAGCGCGTGCCACTCCTCCTCGGGGACCAGCTTCTCGACGAGACGCGCCAGCGCCGGCGGCAGCGTGTGGATCAAGTCGTGGATGCGGTCGTTCTCGTGCTCCCGCAGCGCGTTCTGCGAGATGACGATGCCGATCGCGCACAGAGAGAAGCCGATCGACCACGCGGTCATCGTGGTCGCGAAGTCGAGGCCCGCGGGCGGAAAGCCCATCTCGACCGGCGTGAACGAGCCGAGCGCGACGCGCTGGATCGGCGCGAGGAGCTCGATCGGGATCCACGACAAGACCGGGATGTCGATCGTCATCAGCTGCCAGCGGTGCGCGGCGCCTTGGTACGTGACCCACAGACGGAAGAGGAGCATCGCGCAGAGGACCCACAAGCTCGGGACGCCGATCCAGCGGTCGCTTGCGTCCGTCGCGCTCCGCCGGCGCGCGACGAGGAGCAAGAGGACGAGCATCTCGAAGAACATCCAGGGCCCTCCGGGCGCGAGCACGCCCGAGAAGACGAACGACAAACCGAGGAAGCCCGAGGCCGCGGCGAGCACGCTCACGGCGTCGCGCGGCAAACGGTGGACGTTGCCGATCCGGATCAACGTCGCGACGAGCGCGAGCAACGCGCCGATCGCGAGCGACGCGAAGCCGGTGCCAGCGAGTCGACCGTTGCCGTCGAACTGGATGCCGAGCAGGACTCCGCCGAGACCCACCATGACGGCGGAGAGCGCGATCCACCGCGGAGCAGCGTGCTGTGCGGCCCCGTTCAATCGCAGTCTCCGGTCAGATCGGGAAAGAACGCCGCGCACTCTTCCTCGAGCCCCATCAGCGCGTCGGAGTCGGCCGCGAGCCGGCCGGCGACGCGCGCGAACCGCGCTTGCAGCGCTTCGCCGAGCGCCGTGCGCTTCGAAGTCGCGAGGCCGGTCGCCTGCAGCAAGAAGTCGTGCGCGCGGGAATACGGCGCTTGGTTGTAGCCGAGCATGGGAGCGCGCCAGGCCTCGCGCATCGCGCGTCCATAGAGCATCAACGCGCCGAGCGCGGGCTCGACGAGCAACGGATCGGTCGCCGCGCGCTCACCGCGCACGCGCAACCAATCTTGGAGGAGCCCGCCGAGACGTTCGGCGTGCTCCGCCCGCGACGTGATGCCGGGTTCCCAATCGGTGGCGCGCGCGATCTGGAAGACGAGGGTCAACGCCGCCAGCGCTTCCTCCGAGGACCCAGCACGCAGATCGGCGAGCAAGCGCTCCGTACGCTGACCCTCCGCGGACTGCATCCATTCGACGAGCTCGGGGCAGTCGCGCAGACCGAACACGATGCCGCGCGCCGCGACGAACGCCGGCCGGAGCTCGTCGCGGATCAGCGGATCGAGCTCGGCGACGCGCAACGACGCGCCGCGCGAGAGGAGCTGCATCGGCTCGGCGATGCGCGGCCGCTCCTTCGGCGAGTCCTCCGGAAGGCGCACGCGCTGCGCCGGAATCCCGCGCACGGCGATCGCGCCCACGAAGAGGACGCACGCGAGCACGATCCAGACGCGCAGAGGTCGCGTGTCGTCGCTCGGCAGCATGGCGCGATTCTTACGTCGCGCCGAAGTCAATCCAACCGGCGCGATCCGAAAGAGTCGGCCCCGGCCAGTGGGAGCAACGCCGCGTCGTGCTCACCTCGCTCTCCGCGAGCGAGCTCCGAGACCTTCGAAACGAGAGCAGCCGGGACACCCCGGCTGTCCTCGCCTGCCTCCTTCGGTACGCCCGCTTACTTCGCCTTCTCTTCGAGCCGGCGCCGCAAGAGCTCACGGATCTTCGCCTCGAGGTCGGCGTTCTGCTTCTCGAGCTCCTCGAGCAGCTTCGCGTCGCGCTCGACCGACAGGCTCTCGTGCTCGGCGCGCAGGATCTGGTTGCGGCGGATCACGTCGATCGCCTGGCACAGCTCGTCGCAGCGCGGCATGTCGCGGAGGATCAGCGCGCGGCTCTTGCTCATGAGCACGACGAGCTCGCTGAAGTCCGCGTCGTTCGCCTCGCGCTCGATCTTCTGGGCCTCGGCGATCAGCTCGTCGAGCGAGTCGCCGCGAGCGTGCGTGCTACGACGGAGCAGCTCGGCGAATTGCGCGACGATGACCGAGCGACGGTAGCCGACGCCCGCACCTTCGAAGCTCGTGGCTTGAGAAGCGAGCACGCTCCGTTCGGTCTCGGTCGCCTTCTCCGAGTCGCCTTCGCTCGCCGAACCCGCCGAGCGCGGCTGCTTCCAGCGCAACCGCACGGTCGCCAGCGGCTTCTCCGACGCCTGATTCGAGCGTTCGATCTCGTACAGCGCCGTCACTTGATGACCCGCGCCGATCTCCCCCGCGTCGATCGCGTCGTTGCGGAAGTCCTTGTCGGCGATCGCACGGTTCTCGTAGCCGAGCAACCGGTAGCGATACACCTGCGCCGGATCGAACTCGACTTGGATCTTCACGTCGCGAGCGATCGGCTGGAACGCGCCGGTGAAGTTGTCGACGAGCGCGCGCTTCGCTTCCTCGGGCGTGTCGATGTAGTTGCACATCCCGTCGCCCTTGTCGGCGAGCTGCTCGAGCAACGTGTCGTTGTGGTTGTTCATGCCCACGCCGACGGTGTTCAAGTAGATCCCCTTCTCGCGCGCGAGCTTCACGGATTCCGAGATGCGGTCCTGATCGGTTTGCCCGACGTTCGCGACGCCGTCCGACAGGAACACGACGCGGTTCGTTGCGTTGGGATTGAGACCGGCCAGCGCCGCTTCGTACCCCATGCGCAGCCCCGCTTCGGCGTTGGTGCTGCTCTGCGGCTGCAGCGGATGGATCGCCGACTCGATGAGCCCTCGATGCTTTGCCGAAGTCATCGGCAGGACGAGGCTCGCGTCGTCGCTGAACCGAACGATCGCGATCGAGTCGTTCGCGTCGAGCTCGCCGACGAGCAGCCGCATGGTGTGCTTCACCATCTCGAGGCGGTTCTGCTCCTTCATCGAGCCCGACGTGTCGACGACGAACGTGAGCGCGACGGGCTTGCGCTCTTCCTTCACGACCTCACGGCCGCGGATCACGACTCGGAGCATCACGCGCGACGCGTCGGTGCTGAACCGGCTCGGCGCAAGGTCCGTGTGGATCGCGAACGTCGATTCCTTCGGCGCCGGCACGTCGGCCTTGAAGTAGTTCAGGAACTCCTCGGTCCGGATCTGCGCCTTCTCGGGCAGCTGTCCTTCATTGAGGTAGCGCCGCGCGAGCGCGTAGCTCGCCGTGTCGACGTCGATGGAGAACGTCGACTGCGGATCGAGAGCCGCGAGCTCGAACGCGTTGTCGCCCCAGAACCGGAAGAACATGTCGCGCGGACGCTCGTTCGGGCGGGGGCGGCAGCGCTCGAAGATCCGATAGCATTCGCGGTTGATGTGGTGCTCGCGCTCGAGGGCAGTCATCGAATTCCAACGATCCGAGAATCCCTCGCCGCTCGAATAACCGAGGTTCTCCACTCCACGGTTCGCGGTGCGGCCGAGGAAGAAGTCGTCGCTACCGGAGGTGACGCCTGAGTACTGCGTAGAGTTGTCGCCTTCGTCACCGAGATAGCCGAGCCCGCGGAGCGCCTCGAGTGACTCGGCGTGCAACTGTGCGCCCGCCGGCGCTGACTCGGCTCGCGGAGAGCCGGGCGCCGGCGTCGAGGGTCCCGACGGACCGCCCGCGGTCGGACCGATCGCGCGACGGTTGAGCTTCTCACCAAGCTTTCGACCTCCGAACGGCGACGGCTGGCCCGTGCCGCGGTGACCGCCGGCGCCGACGCCGATCGCGGTGCCGCCTGCTGCAGGATTGCCATCCTGCGACGCTTGTCGCTCCATCATCGACTGAGCGAGCCGCGCGTCCTCGTAATCGCCGGGCTGAGCGTCGATGCCCAGTTGCTGCGGAGGCTGGAAGTAGAGCTGGCCCTCTTGCGGTGCGGCCACACTCGGCGAAGCGACCGGCGGAGTGGGCGAGCTCGGCACTCCAAAGCTCGTCGATTCTTTGAACGTTATCTCTTCGTTCTTCGCGAGCTGGTCGACGATCAGCACATCGGACTTCTGATCCTTTGCGCGTTGTCCGACGTAGCCGAGCTCTGCGGCAGCACCGTCGAGCCGCTTCTTCTCCTTCGCTCCGGCCTGGCTGCGAGGAGCGTCGGCTTGCGCGACGACATCGGCGTCGTCGCCGAAGAGTTCGTACGCCGTCGGTGACGGGTTCTCGCGTTTCTGCTCCGCGACCTGATACAGCGCGTATCCACCGAGCAACGCGGCGATCCCCGCCGCGATCTTCACCGGCGCGTACGTGTACCAAGGTCGCGCCTTCCGCGTCGTCGCCGCGGACAGCACCTGCTGCGTCGCGTCGGCGGACAACGTCTCGCTCCCCGCCATCGCGTCCTTCACGAAGCCGATCGTCGCTTCGATCTCCGCCTTCTGCGCGCGCAGCGCCGCGGACTTCGCGAGCTCGCGCTCGATCTCCGCGCGCTCTTCCGCACTGGCTTCGCCCAGGATGTAGGCGCACAGCTTCTCGTGCAGATGATCTTCGTGTTGAGTGGTCATGACAGTTCTCCTTGCACCAGATCCAGACTCGCGGGGGGGCCGCTTCGCTCACCTCTCACTCGCTCTCCCGCGCCGTGGAAGAGCGGCGAGAGCTCCTGGCTCAAGGTCTTCAGGCCCACGCTGACGAGCCAACCGACGGTGCCGATCTTCTTGCCGGTGATCTCGGCGATCTCCTTGTAGCTGCGATCGCCGAGCAGCCTCAGCACCAGCACCTCGCGCTGGTCGATCGGCAGCTTCGCGAGCTCGCGCTCGACGACGAGCCGCGTGTCGCGTTCGTCGACGGTGGCGAGCCCGCCTTCGGCGACGTCGTGTCCCGCGACGTCGTGCTCGCGGCGTTTGCGCCGCGTCTCGGATCGGATGAAGTCCATACAGCAGTTCCTCGTGACCGTGTGCAGCCATCGCAGGAGAGCTGCACGCTCCTCTTGCGCGTCGCCCGCGGCCTCCGGTGGAAGCGACGGCGGGCTCTGCGCGAGCTTGAGGAAGACCTCCTGGACCACGTCCTCGTAGAGACTGCCTGCGCCGAGGATCGCCCGCGCGTGCCTCAGGAGCGTCGTCTGGTGAGCGTCGACGAGCGCACGAAATGCGCTCTCGTCACCTTTCTGAAACGCCCGGAGCAGCTGGCCGTCGGTTGGGCAGGTCATGGGCTCGGATGTCTTCGCCGAGTCAACGGCGATCGAGTTGGACTTCTTGGCGATATCGACGCCTTCGAGACGTCGGCGTATGCTCTGGCATTAGAAGTTGAGCCTTTGGGGGGTTACGAGCTCAACCGCCGCAGTCGCCACATAGATCGGGTGCCCCCCATGGCCGCGAGAGAGTCCTTCGACCCCGATGCCGCCGCTCCGCCCGGGAGCGGAATCTTTGGCCTACCGGACGATCCGCGGCACGCGCACGTGCACATCATTCCGGTGCCGTTCGACGCGACCACGTCGTACCGCAGCGGCGCGGCGCGCGGCCCGGACGCGGTCCTGCAAGCGAGCCAGCAGGTCGAGCTCTTCGATCTCGTCTTCGGCCGGCCGTACGAGCGCGGGATCGCGATGCTCGAAGCGGATCCGCGCCTCTCGAAGCTGAACGCCGAGGCGAGCGAGAAAGCCGAGCGGATCATCGACGTCGGCGGAGTGATCGGCGACGACGCGCTGCTCCACCGCGACCTCTCGCGCGTGAACGCGATCGGCGAGGAAGTGAACCAGATCGTTCGCGCGGCGACTCTGGCCGCGTTCGACGCGAAGAAGCTCCCGGTCGTGCTCGGCGGCGACCACTCGGTCCCCTTCGGCGCGATCCAGGCCGCGTGCGAGCGCTTTCCGCGCCTCGGCATCCTGCACTTCGACGCGCACGCGGACCTGCGCCACGCCTACGAGGGGTTCCAGTGGTCGCACGCGTCGATCATGAACAACGTCGTCCTGCGGCTCGACGGCGTCGCGAAACTCGTCCAAGTCGGGATCCGCGACGTCGGCGAGCGCGAGCACGCGATGATCCAGGAGTCGAACGGCCGATTGCACGCGCTGTTCGACCACGAATGGCAGCGGGCGAAGCTCGACGGCGCCGATCTGCGAGAGCTCGTCGCGAAGACGATCGCGAGGCTGCCGAACGACGTGTACGTCTCGTTCGACATCGATTCTCTCGATCCGACGCTGTGCCCGAACACCGGCACGCCGGTGCCAGGCGGCTTCCTCTGGAACGAGGCGATGCTCTGGCTCGAGCAGCTGGCGCTGTCGCGCAAGCGCATCGTCGCGCTCGACCTGAACGAGGTGTCCCCCGGCGACACCGATCCCGAGATCGACTCGTGGGACGCGATCGTGGGCGCGCGCCTCCTCTACCGGCTGATCGGCTGCGCGCTCGCCTCGGGCACTTGAGAGTCGGCCGAACCGCGGTCTCGGCCCGCGAGCCGCGTGGTTTTACGCTCGAGCCGTCGCTCGCGAGCGCCCGGGCGACGCGGTCGAAAAATGGGCGTCCCTAGCTTCCGTAACGGCCGCGCTCGCACTCGTCCGGTCGAGCTCCGCCGCAATGCAAGAACAGACCAAGCCCGAACCCGAGCAGCGCCCGGACTCCGCCGGCGCCGCATCCGCCGAGTCCATCCCGACCCCCCCGCCGCCTGCGCAGCTCGCAGCTCCACAACCCTCCGGTGGCGATCCATTCCTCGCGATGGCGGCACCCGCGGCGCCTGCGACGGTGGCACCGAAGATCGAGCTGCCGCGGGAGTCCCCGGCGCCGCCGCCGGTGATCGAGCTCCCGCAGTCCACGCCGCCCGCTCCGCCGCCCGTGATCGAGGTCGAAGCCACGCAGCTCTCGGCGAGCGACACGCGCCGGCCGTTCGTCGATGCCTCCCTGCCGCCTCCGCCGCCGATCGACGTGAAGCCCGCTGCGAGTCAACCCGCGCCGGCTGCGCCGCCCCCGCCGGCGAGCTCGACGACGCCACCGTTCGCCGCTCCCCCTCCCGCGACTCCGCCCCCTCCGCCCGCTGCTCCCCTCAAGGCCCCGAAGGAGCCGGGCCGCTTCCGGCGCCACGCGTGGGCGATCCTCTGCCACCTGCTCCTCGTCCTCGTGATCCCGACCGTGTTCCTGGGATCGACGCTCACGTTCCTGATCTGGCAGATCAAAGGGAAGACGAACAAGCACATCGAGGATCAGGGCCGCGAGGCGCTCAACTTCCAGATCAACGTCGCCGTCGTCACGGCGATCCTCGCGGCCTCGTGCCTGGGAGCTCCGCTGCTCGTGATCGTCTGGTTCGTGGCGATCGTCATGTCGATCATCGCCGCGCGGCACGCGTTCCACGGCGAGAACTACCGCTATCCGTGGGTCCTCCGGATCGTCTCGCACTAACGCGAGCCGTTTGATCCATCGAAGCCGATCGCGGTGTAGCGTCCGCCGCTAGAATCGCGCGGCATGTCCGGCCCGCGTCCGCTCATCGGGATCAACGGTCTGCTCGTCCACGCGAACGAAGCCAAGCTCGAGCTCGCCAACCGTTACGCGAACGCGGTGCTCAAGGCGGGCGGCGTGCCGCTCGCGATCCCGCCGGTCGGCGGGCCGAGCGACGTCGAACGGCTCGTCGCTCATCTCGACGGGCTCGTGCTCTCCGGCGGCGATGACTTCGACACGCAGCGCCTTGGACTCGGGCCGACGCATCCGGAGGCGAAGCCGGTGCCGCCCGAGAAGCAGGACTTCGACTTCCTGCTCGCGCGCGAGGGGCTGGACAGCGGCTTGCCGGTGCTCGGCATCTGCTACGGGATGCAGCTCCTCGGCCTCGCCGGCGGCGGACGGATCTTCCAGCACTTGCCGGCCGATCGACCGGGGAAGCAGTCGCATCAGAAGACCGTGCACTCCGTGCGCATCGCGGAGCGTACGCGCCTCGCGGGCGTGATCCGCGAGTCCGATGTGGCGGTCGTCTCGCGCCACCATCAAGCGCTCGCGCACGTCGAACCGCCGTGGAGCGTGTGCGCGGTCGACGAGGAGGGGCTGATCGAAGGGATCGAGCGCGCCGATCTGCCGTTCGCGATCGGCGTGCAATGGCATCCGGAGCTCGCCGACGAAGGCAGCCCGCACGATCGCTTGCTCCGCGGCCTCGTCAGCGCGGCCGCGATGTACCGCAATCGACGGACGCTCTCCGCCGCCGCGCGAGGTCGATGCGGATGAGGACCGTCCGCATCGCGACCGAGCCGGAGTACGAGGTCGGGATCGGCCGCGGCCTCCTCGCCGCCGTCGCCGCGAGCACGCCCGGCGCGGCGCGCTCGGCGATCCTCACCGACGAGAACGTCGCGCGCCTCCACCGCAAGTCGCTCGTCGGGCTCGAGGACGTTCCCGCGTTCGCGATCGTGCCCGGCGAGGACTCGAAGCGTTTCGCGATCCTCGAGCGCGTTCTCGACTTCATGGCCGAGCGTGGGCTCGACCGCGGCTCGTGCCTCGTGCTCTTCGGCGGCGGCGTCGTCGGCGACCTCGGCGGGCTCGCGGCGTCGCTGTACATGCGCGGCGTCGACTTCGTGCAGGTGCCGACGACGCTGCTCGCGCAGGTCGACTCGTCGGTGGGCGGCAAGACGGCGGTCAACTTGCGCGCGGGCAAGAACCTCGCGGGCACGTTCAAGCAGCCGAAGCTCGTCATCGCGGATACGCAGACCCTCTCGACGCTGCCCGAGGACGAGTATCGCTCGGGCCTGGGCGAGGTCGTGAAGTCGGCGCTGATCGCCGGCGAGGAGCTGCTCGCGCTGCTCGAGCGCGAGCGCGTCGCGATCCTGAAGCGCGACGCCGACGTGCTCGCGGAAGTCGTCGAGGTCTGCGTGCGCACGAAGGCCGCGATCGTCGAGCGCGATCCGACCGAGAAGGGCGAGCGCAAAAAGCTGAACCTCGGCCACACGTTCGCCCACGCGATCGAGCACGTCGCCGGCTACGGCCGCGTGCCGCACGGGGTCGCGGTCTCGGTCGGACTGATGCTCGCGCTCGAGACGAGCCGCGACGCGGGCGTCTTGAAGGACGTCGAGCTCCCCGGACGCGTCGAGCGGCTGATCACGTCGCTCGGCCTGCCCAGCCACCTGAGGCAATTGCGCTCGGGCGGGGCGCGCGAGCTCGAGGCGCGGACGCTCCAGGCCGCGATGCGGATCGACAAGAAGTCGCGCGGCGGCGAGCCGCGGTTCGTGCTCATCGAGTCGGCCGGACGGATCGTCGTCGACGCCGCGGTCGAGGTCGCGCGGGTGGAACGGCTGCTCGCGCTCTGACGCATCGCGGGTTCGCGCTCGTCTAAGGAGGTGGAAGGATGACGGACAAGCAGGCGCCGCAAGTCGGGGTGATCACGTGGCGCGACCTGACCGTGAAGGACGCGACGAAGGTGCGCGACTTCTACGCGAGCGTCGTCGGCTGGACGTTCAAGGCCGAGGAGATGGGTGGTTACAGCGACTTCAGCATGATCTCGCCGTCGACCGGCGAGGTCGTCGCCGGCGTCTGCCACGCGCGCGGCGTGAACAGCGACATCCCGCCGCAGTGGCTCGTCTACATCACGGTCGCGGACGTCGACGCGAGCGCGAAGAAGTGCGTCGAGCTCGGCGGCGCGGTGCTCGTCGGTCCCAAGGCGATGGGCGGCGGCCGCTTCGCGGTCATCCGCGATCCGGCCGGCGCGGTGTGCGCGCTGTACAGAGCCGGGACCTGAGCGAGCGGTCGAACGCGAGCCGCTCGCCGGAGCTCGGGGGCGCGCGCGAACCATCCGTCGCGATCGACACGCGCGGCGATTTTTGATTCAATCCGGCACTTTATCCGCCGACGGCCGAGACCCGGCCGACGGGTGTCCGCACCGCCCGGCCGCCGCGCGATCGACGGCCGCGAGCACGTCCCGAGCTCCGCCTAGAATCCCCCCTCGATGCCCCGCCGCGACGACCTCGAGTCCATCCTCATCATCGGGAGCGGGCCGATCGTCATCGGCCAGGCCTGCGAGTTCGACTACTCCGGCACGCAGGCGTGCAAGGCGCTGCGCGAGGAGGGCTACGAGATCGTC
>CAZQHA010000074.1:0-12153 GCA_964592795.1 uncultured Planctomycetaceae bacterium
GCCAGGACGAGGCTGATCCCGGCCACGAGCAGACGCTCGCGCAGCCCGAACCCGGATTCGACGTCGAGGCGCCATCCGAGCAGCACGCCGGGCAAGGCCAGCGCGACGGGCACCCAGTTCGACGCACGCGGCGCAGGCTCGTCGTCGTGCGGGCGCGCGCTCCGCGGAAGACCCGCGACGGCGAGCCAGGGCAGGATCGCGAGCGCCATCCGAGAGCTCCCCGCGAGACGCTCCGCCGCGCCGGGCCACGCCAGCGGGACGAGCGACATCACCCACGCCGCGGCCCACATCGGGGTGCGCGCGCGCACGCTCACTCCCCTTGCGGCTCGCGCCACTGGATCGCGGGCACGTCCCAGCGCACGTCGAGCACCTGCCAGTCGCGCTGCGCGAGCTCGCGCAGCGCGCGCGTGACGCTCGACCACTTGTTCTCGGTCGGAAGCTCTCCCGGCTTGCCGCTGTCGGGAGCGCGACCGAACAAGACGACGCGCCGCTCCTGCAGCTGGATGAGTACGCCGGGCACTTCCGCGCTCGTCTGCCGCGCCTTCGTCGCGTCGACGAGGGGCGGGCCCATCGTCTCGAACTCACGCGCACCCAGGTGCTCGCGCATCGACACGGCGACCGCGAGCGCGTCGACGTGGCGCGTCTCGCCGAGCACCTGTCCCGCCCGCGCGCGCGCGAAGCTCCCGTCGTTCGGTCCGATCACGGGAAGGAATCCGTTCTCGACCCACGGCGGCGACGCGTGCTCGCCCGGCAGCAGCATCCCGTCGGCCGCGACCGCGAGATAGTGGTCGCCCTGCAGGACGCACGCGACCGGCGCGCGCAGTCGGACCTCGACCTCGAAGCTGGACGGCCAGACGACCGTGGGCTCCCCCACGAACGCGACGAACGGGAGCGCGGCGATCCGCGCGGTCACGGCGCCGAGCGCTTGCGGATCGAGCGCCGAGAACGGCGGCGCTTCCGCGACGGCGGCCGAGAGGAGCTCGTCCCAGCGGCGATCGAAGGCGGGCTCTCGCGTCTCGAGGCGCACGCGGCGCGTGTCGACGAGCGTGAACCCCTGGGCCTCGACGCTCCCCGAGAGGTTCGAGACGACCCAGACGAAGGCCCAGAAGAGGAGCAACAAGGGGATCCAGACGCGCACGCGCCCACACCTCCGGCGCGCGCGGGTGCCGCCGCGCCGCCGCCCCTCGAGACTGGAGGGCACGCCCGGCCTAGTTGCGTGCCACGACCATCCGCGGCTCGCTGACGGGAGGCTGCAGCGGCGCTCCGGGGGCGCCGGGCGCTCCGGACTGGACCGGAGCCTGACTTTGACGCCGCACGATCTCCTCGATGAAGAGGTCGACGGTGGTCTGGATCTCGATCACCTCTTCTCGCGAGAGCGTCAGCGAGCGCGAGCTCTGCTGGGCGTGGAGCTCGTGTCCGAGCAGTCGCGAGAGCACCTTCAAGCTGGCCAACTGTCGAACGATCGGGTTCTGCTGCTTCGATTGAGAGTCCATGGGTCGTGCGCTTTCTGCCGGGCCTTGGCGAGCTTCCGTTCCCCTGCGGTGCGTGCTTAGATACCTCGATGCGGGTCGTGTCTCAAGCTCGCAATCAACCGGCATGACCTCGCGCGCGGCGCCGCTGTCCGAGAGCTCCGGAGAGCCCGTCACGCACTGGAAGGGATTCGCCCTCAATCCATTCCAGATCGAGGCGATCGCCGCGATCCGCGGCGGACACAACGTCCTCGTGAGCGCGCCGACGGGCGCGGGCAAGACGCTCGTCGCCGAGTACGCGATCGAGGACGCCGTGGTGCGCGGCAAGCGCTGCATCTACACCGCCCCCATCAAGGCTCTCTCGAACCAGAAGTACCGCGACTTCCGCGACGATCCGCGCATCGACGTGGGCCTGATGACGGGCGACGTCACGATCCACCCGACCGCGCGCGTCCTGATCATGACGACGGAGATCCTGCGGAACTCGATCTTCGACAACCCCGAGCACCTGGCCGAGGTCGAGTACGTGATCTTCGACGAGGTCCACTACATGGACGACCAGGAGCGGGGCTCGGTGTGGGAGGAGAGCCTGATCTTCGCCCCGCACTCGATCCGCTTCGTGTGCCTCTCGGCCACGATCTCGAACGTCGAGGAGCTGGGCGCGTGGCTGCGCGAGATCCGCGGGCCGGACATGGTCGTCATCCAGTCGAGCCGCCGGCCCGTGCCGCTGACGCACCAGCTCTACACCGCGCGCAGCGGCGTGTTCGACTTCAAGCAGCTCGAGCGCGTGCGCAAGCGCGAGCTGCGCGTCGGCGAGGCGGAGTTCACGCGCGGGCGCTCCCGCGCGCGCGAGCGCCGCGGCGACCGGCGCGCGAAGCGCGGGTTCGATCCGACCGAGATCCCGAGCCCCGGTCCCTTGCTCGACGAGCTCTTCCGCAGGGGCTGGATCCCGGTGCTCGTGTTCGCGTTCAGCCGCAAGGACTGCGAGCGGCTCGCCTACGCGAACGCCGAGCGCGAGCTCCTCACGATGGACGAGCGCGCGCGCATGGAGGCGCTCCAGGAAGAGCTCGTGCGACTCTTCCAGTTCGACCGCGCCGAGCTCGAGGGCGAGATCTTCGCGATGGCGCGCCGCGGCATCGGCTACCACCACGCCGGCATGCTGCCGATGCACAAGGAAGTCGTCGAGCGCATGTTCACGTCGGGGCTCTTGAAGCTCCTCTTCACGACCGAGACGTTCGCGCTGGGGATCAACATGCCGGCGCGCACGGTCGTGTTCCACAGCCTGCGCAAGTTCGACGGGATCACGTTCGACTACCTGCGCACGCGCGACTACATGCAGATGGCGGGACGCGCGGGGCGCCAAGGCATCGACCACGAGGGACTCGTGTTCTCGCTGCTCTCGCCCAAGGACCTCGTCGAAGCGCCCTTCAAGCGTCTCTTCTCGGGGCGACCCGAGCCCGTCGAGAGCCGCTTCCGTCTCTCGTTCAGCTCGCTCCTCCACCTCGTCGAGCGACTCGGGCGCGCGCGGGTGCACGAAGCCTGGGAGAAGTCGTTCAACCAGTTCCAGCACCGCACCGGCACGCCGAAGAAGCAGGAGCACAATCGGCGCGAGCAACGGCGCATCCTGGATGCGCACCTCGAGTTCCTCGGCGAGCTGGGCTACCTCGACGGCGACAAGCTGACGCCGCGCGGGCGCATCGCGAAGGTGATCAACGGCTACGAGCTGCAGATCACGGAGCTGCTGTTCCTCGGCACGCTCGAGAACTTGCCGCCGGCCGCGCTCGCGGTCGTGTTCGTCGGGCTCGTGTTCGAGGAGCGCCGGCGCGGGGAGATGGTGCACGTGCCCGCGCGGCTCTTCGGCAACGTCCGCACCGAGGTCAGCCGCGAGATCCAGCACCTGCGCATCCGCGCCGCGGACTTCCAGCTTTCCGCGACGATCAAGCCGCCGGACTGGGGGCTGACGCCGGCAGTCGTCGCCTGGCTCGACGGCGTCGAGTTCTCGGCCCTCGAGGAGCACACCGACGCGACGCCGGGTGACATCGTCCGCAACTTCCGCATGGCCGTGCAGCTGATGCGGCAGGTGCGCCGCGCGATCGATCCCGAATGGGATCTGCACGCCAGGCTCGCCGAGGCCATGGACGCGATCCATCGGGACGTCGTCGACGCGCGCCGGCAGCTCGAGCTCGGCTAGGCCCCGCCGGGCTCGCGACCTTCGGCGCCGCGGCTCGATCCGGCGCCGGCCCACGAATCCGGCGAACGAGCTCTAGTCGGCGCGCCTCCCGAGCCGAAGCTCGGATCGGCAAGGGGCAGACGGGCCGTTCCCTCCCAGCGGGATCGGCGCGTCGCGCATCGCAACGGCTCGAGGGGAGTATGGCAGGAAACGATTCCGCGAGCGGATCGCGTCGGGCGATCCGTGTCTGCGCATGGATGTTCGGACTTGTGCTCGCGAGCGCGTCGCGTGCGGCCGCGTCGGCGCTCGCCGATGAACCGATCGTGTTCGTGTCGCGACAGATTCCGCCGTACGGCAGCTACTGGTGGGACGTCGCGAACGACTTGCCGGGCGTCGGGCCGTTCAGCCGGTTCCGCGTGGCCGCGCCCGGAAAGCTCTTGGTTCGCGAAGCCAACGGCGAAGTGCGCGTGCTCGTCGACGGCGGCTCGCCGACCGCGGCGACGCTCCAGCTGATCGACTTCAACGCGCCCGACGTCTCGTACGACGGAACGACGATCGTGTTCGCCGGATTGCGCGCGGGCAGCCACGACCTCATGCCGGCCAACCATCCGAACGCTTGGCGCATCTACTCGATCCGCGCCGACGGCAGCGCGCTGCGCCAGATCACGTTCGACCCGCCGGCGCTCGACCTTTCGCAGTTCGGACCGGCGGCTCCGCTGCTGCAGGGCGCGGACGACACCGACCCCGTGTACTTGCCCGACGGACGCATCGTGTTCTCGTCGACGCGCTGGCCGAGCTTCGCGCAGTACTCGAACGTCCGTACGACGAACCTCTTCGTCGTGAATGCCGACGGCAGCGCGCTCCACCGCATCACGAGCGAGCGGAGCGGCGCGGAGCGACCGCGCGTCGATCCCGTGACGGGCAAGGTCGTCTACGCGCGCTGGTGGCGGAACCACCGCTTCCCCGTCGACAGCCTGGCGACGATCGAGAGTCCCGGGCCGTTCCCGTTCGGCGGCTACGCGCAGAAGGACGGGCTCTCGTCGAATCGAGACGTGCAGGTCGGCGGTCCGGACTTCCTGTGGCGCATGGCGTGGCACGCGGCGTCGATCCGGCCCGACGGCACCGAGCTCGCGATGTGGAGCGGCTCGGGCAACACGGACCTGCGCAACCACGTGTACGGGGGCGATTTCACCGCGAACGGCGACCTCGTCGGCAACTTCTTCCCCGCGATGTCGATGACGAAGGCGGCGGGCTTCGGCGGCCTGCGCGTCTTCTCGCGCGGCCCGCAGAAGTACGTGCCCATCGCCGGGATCACGACGCTCTCCGACGATCACGTGCACCCGTCGAATCCGACGTCGCTGTACATCTACAACGGCGAGTACTACGCCGAACCCGCGGTGATGGGAAACGGCAGCCTGGTCGTGTCGCGCGCGGTCGACGTCGCGCAGGACTACGGCCTGTACCGCATGCAGCCCGACGGCAGCGGATCGTCGCTCCTCTACGACTTGCCCGGGACCAGCGAGCTGCGCGCTCGTCGACTCGCGCCGCGCGCGCTCCCGCCGATCCTCGCGGACCAGGTGACCCAGGTCGCCAGCGCGCTCCCGCCGCGCGCGAGCGGTCCATACGACGCCGACGGAACGTTCGTGTTCGACTGTCTCAACGTGTACGCGAACGCGCCGGTCGACACCGACATCATCAGCGCGCCGGCCATCGGCTCGGCGGCGCGTCTGCGGTTCTTCCTCGACCATCAGCGCACGAGCCCCGGCTCGTACCCCAATGTCGACTGGCCGATCCTCCTCGGCGAGCGCCGCGTGTCGCCGCGTGGACGTGTGGTCGCACCGGAGGTTCCCGCGAACGTGCCGCTCTTCGAGCAGCTGCGCGACGCCGACGGGAAGGTTCCGTTCACCGGCGGCGTCGACCGCGCGGGCGCCGCGCACGTGGCCGGGCTCAACTTCGGCCGGCCGGGAGCGGTCGCGCGCTGCGTCGGCTGCCACGCCGGACACTCGATGATGCCGGTGCCCGCGACCGCGGCCGAAGCGACGTTCACGAACCTCGCCCCGGGAGCGACGGTCGCCGTGTCGAGCACGCGCGACGCGACGAAGAACGTGCGCGTCATCGACCGCCGCGTGATCAAAGGCGACAACCTCGACAACTGGACGAGCGCGAGCGGTCAGGTCCAGGGCCAGTGGGTCGAGCTCCGCTTCCCGGTGCCGATCACGGTCCGCACGGTGCGCCTCTACCGCATCCGGACCGGCGCGCCGGCGCAGTCGACGCTGCAGGTCGGCGCCGCGACGGTCGAGCTCTTCGCCGACGACGCGAGCACGTCGCCGGTCGCGACGCGTCCGTGCGGCGCGCTCACGACCACCGGCGTCGACGTGCCGTTTCCGAGCGTCAAGGCGCGGCGCGTCCGCGTGAAGCTCGATCAGGTCAGCGGCACGTTCGCGGGGCTCGCCGTCGCGGGTCTGGGAGAGATCGAAGTGATCGCCCGCGGCGAGGCGCCGTAGATCTTCTTGGTCCCGATCGCCATCGGCGCGCGCATTTCGCCGCTTGATCGGCAACCGCGGGATGCTCCAATCGGTCCGCATCTCGGACCCACGTGCTTCCCTCGACCGCTGATCCCGCGTCGCATGCGATGGCTCGCACGCTCGACGTCGTCCGCCGCACGTTCGGCTTCGCGGGGTTGCGTCCGCTGCAGGACGAGGCGATCGCCGCGGTGCTCGAGGAGCGCGACGCGCTCGTCGTGCTCCCCACGGGAGGCGGGAAGAGCCTGTGCTACCAGGCGCCCGCGCTCGTCCGGCGCGGCTTGACCGTCGTCGTCAGCCCGCTGATCTCGCTGATGCAGGATCAGATCGACGCGCTCCGCGCGAGCGGCGTCGCGGCCGCGATGCTGAACAGCGGTCAGGATGCGTTCGAGCGGCAGTCCATCGAGCGCGAGCTCGACGGCGGAAGGGTCAAGCTCCTCTACCTCGCTCCAGAGCGCTTGATGCAGCCCGGGATGCTCGCGCGCCTCTCGTCGCGCGAGCTCTCCGGCATCGCGATCGACGAAGCGCACTGCATCAGCCACTGGGGGCACGATTTCCGGCCCGAGTACCGCATGCTCGGCGACCTGCGCAGAGCGCGGCCGGACCTCTCGATCCAAGCCTACACGGCGACCGCGACGCCGCGCGTGCGCGCGGACATCGTCGCGGCGTTGTCGCTCCGCGATCCGCGGCTCGTCGTCGGCAGCTTCGATCGGCCGAACCTGATCTACCGCGCGATCCCGCGACGCGATCTGGTCGCGCAGGCGATGGCGGTGATCGAGAGGCACGCGGGACAAGCGGGCATCGTGTACTGCCTGCGGCGCAGCGACGTCGAGAAGCTGTGCGCCGAGCTCGTGGAGCGAGGCGTGCGCGCCGCGCCGTACCACGCCGGAATGGAAGCGCGCGATCGGCGCGAGACGCAGGCGCGCTTCCAGCGCGAAGAGATCGACGTCGTCGTCGCGACGGTCGCGTTCGGCATGGGCATCGACCGCTCCGACGTGCGCTTCGTCGTGCACGCGAGCTTGCCCAAGGGCGTCGAGCAGTACAGCCAGGAGACCGGCCGCGCCGGCCGCGACGGATTGCCGGCGGAGTGCGTCCTGTACTACGGCGGATCGGACTACCACGGCTGGAAGCGGCTCGTCGAGCGCTCGGCGCGCGACGCACAGGCGGCCGGCGTCGAAAGCGCCCTCGACGATCTCGAGAACGCGCTCGAGCGGATCGGGCACGTGTGGCACTTCGCGACCGCGGCGGGATGCCGACATCGGGCGCTGTGCGAGTACTTCGGACAGGAGTTCGATCGCGGCGCGTGCGGCGCTTGCGACGTGTGCCTGGGCGAGATCCAGTGCATCGCGGACGGCGCGGTCGTCGCGCAGAAGATCCTGTCGTGCGTCGTCCGCTGCGAGCAGCGTTTCGGCGCCGTGCACGTCACGGACGTCCTGCGCGGCGTCGACACCGCGCGTGTCCGGCAGAACGGTCACGACCGGCTCTCGACGTTCGGGCTCTTGGCGGATCACGGCGCGCGCGCCGTCCGCGGTTGGATCGAGGAGCTGGTCGGCCTGGGACACTTGCGCGTCAGCGCCGGGGAGTATCCGACGCTGTTCCTCTCCAAGTCGGGCGTGGAGGTCATGCGCGGCGAGCGCGACGTGCGACTGCACGAGCCGGCCGCACCGGCGCCGAAGAAATCGAAGAGCACGGCGCAGGCCGCGGCGCTCGAAGAGGGCGGACCGGCCGCCGACGACGCGCTCTTCGAAGCGCTCCGCGCCTTCCGGCGCGCGCTCGCGCGCGAGCGCGGCGTCCCGCCCTACGTCATCTTCAACGATCGCACGCTGGCCTTGATGTCGGCGCACAAGCCGCGGACGCGCGAAGGCCTGCGGGCGATCAAGGGCGTCGGCGACAAGAAAGCCGACGACCTCGGCCCGCTGTTCCTCGCGGAGATCGCGCGCTACGTCGATGGGAGCGCCGGTTGAGCGACCCAGCGCGCTCGGCGGCGAGCGCGACTAATTGCCGAGACGATCGTCGATGTTCGCGAGCGGGTTCGCGAGCGTCCGCGTGGGCGTGCCCGACGCGACGATCGGCCCCGTCCACAAGAAGATCGCGCCGCAATTCACGACGCCGCCGATGTCGGCGAACGCCGCGCCCGCGAAGAGGTCCGGCAAGCCGTCGCCGGTGACGTCGGCGAGCTGCACCGCCTGGCCCGCCGTGGTGTTCGTCATCTGATCTCCGCCGACCGTGGCGGCGTGCATCAGGATGGCCGTCGGGCCGACCTCGCCGACGAGCCCGGGGCCCCCGGCGACGACGTACACCGCGCCGATGTTGAGCGGCGGGCTGCCCGAGTCGGCGGTCTTCGAACCCGTGATGATGTCGAGCACGCCGTCGCCCGTGACGTCGACCGCCTGCAGGCCCGCGCCGGAGATCTGGCACATTCCGTCCGCCGCGACCGCTCCCGGCACCGCCATTCGCGCCGTGGGCGCGATCGATCCCGTCAGCGACGCACCGCCGTTCCACACGTACACCGCGCCGACGTCGGGGACGCCTGCGACGTCGACCACGTTCCCGCCGACGATCACGTCGGCCATGCCGTCGCCGGAGACGTCCGCGACGATCACGCCCTGTCCGGCGACGTTGCCGAGCAAGTCGAACGGCACCGCTCCGGGCACGCTGAGCTTCGCGTGCGGCGCCGGCGTGCCCGTGAGTCCGGATCCGCCCGCCCACACGAACACGGCGCCGCTGTCGACGACCGCGTTCGCATCCGCGTCCCGAGCGACCGCGATCACGTCGTAGCGTCCGTCGCCCGTGACGTCGAAGAATTGGACGCCCTGGCCGGTGGCGTGTCCGAGATGGTCCCCGCTCGCGGCGCCGGAGTCGAAGAGCGTCGCCGTCGGGCTCAGCTCGCCCGTCAACGCCGGCCCGCCGGCCCACACGTAGATCGCTCCGCCGTTGGGAGCTCCCGAATCGGCTTCCTGCGCGCACACGATCAAGTCGCGGTACGCATCGCCGGTGAGCTCTTCGAAGAGCAGCGGCTGTCCCGACTGCACGAATCCGAGTCGATCGTTCGTCAGCGCGCCGGCGACGGTGAGCGTCGCGCTCGGCGCGGGCGCGCCGGCGAGCAGCGGTCCGCCGTTCCACACCAGCACGAGCCCGGCATCGACCACGCCGTCGACGTCGGCGTTCTGCGCGACCGCGACGACGTCGAACAATCCGTCGCCGCTGACGTCGACGAGCTCGACGCCGCGGCCGTTCGACACGCGGCCGAGCTCGTCGTCCGCGACCGCCGAGGGAATCGTCAGCGTCGCGGTCGGAGCGACGGCGCCGGCGAGTCCGGGACCGCCCAGGTACACGTACACCGCGCCGGCATCGGTGACGCCGCCGATGTCCGCGTCGCTCGCGGTCACGACGATATCGACGAGCGAGTCGCCGGACACGTCCGCGATCTTGAGGTCCGATCCACCGCCGGATTGGTCGCCGTCGAGCGCGCCCGGCACCGACAGGTTGGCGGTCGGGAGGACGTTTCCGCTCATGCCAGCTCCGCCGGCCCACACGTGGACGGCGCCCGCGTCGATCACGCCGGCCACGTCCTCGAACGAGGAGGACGTCACGATGTCGAGAACGCCGTCACCGGTGACGTCGACCACGCGCACGCCTTGACCGGCGGCGGAGCCGAGCGCGTCGCCTGCCACGGGTCCGGGCACGGCGAGCGTCGCCGTGGGCGAGAGATCGCCGACGAGACCTGCGCCGCCGGCCCATGCGTACACCCCGCCGCAATCGACGATGTCGCCTTCGTCGGTCTGGATCGATCCGGCGATGATGTCGAGGACGCCGTCGCCGGTGATGTCGCCGAATTGGATCCCTTGTCCGGACGCCGTCCCCAAGCGATCGAAGAGCGTCGCGTCGGGAATCGAGAGCGTCGCGATCGGCGGAACGAGATGCGACAGCGCCGGGCCGCCGCGCCACACGTAGATCGCGCCGGCGTCGATCACTCCGTTCACGTCGGCGAGCCGCGTCCCGATGACGACGTCGGGCGTTCCGTCGCCGGTGACGTCGGCGATCTGCACGCCCTGGTTCGTGCACAGCGCGTCACCGGGCAACCCGCCCGGCACCCGCAGCGTCGCGCTCGGCGCGGCGGCCGGATTGCTCCCGCCGGCCCACACGTACGCCTGCCCCACCACTTGGACCGTTCCGATCGTCGCGGAGGAGGCGCCGCCGATCACGTCGAGCACGCCGTCGCCCGTCACGTCCGCGGACAGGATGCGCGCGCCATCGATCAAGCCCTCGATCCAGACCTTCGCGGTCAGCTGGACGCGCGCGTCGACGTCGCAGGAGTCGTAGGCCTCGAAAACGAGATCGCGCACGCCGCGGCCGTCGAAGCGATTGACGAGCCAACGCCCGGTGACGGTGACCGGCGCGGGCACGTCGATGACCGGGTCGAACACGAGCCCCGGCGGCGGGTTGAGCAGCGTGAGCGAGACGTTCGGCGTGTCGGCGTCGGTGACGGTCACGCTGAATTCGATCACGTCGCCGACTTGCACGCGCGGCGTCGGGATCAGCGTGGTCGTGATCACCGGAGTCGCGCTGGTCGCCGTCGTCACGGGGAGCACGTTCGACGGAAGCGAGACCTTCGTGTTCTGCGTCGCGCGGACGCGGTAGTCGTACGTCGTCTGCGGATCGACGTCGAGGTCGGTGTAGCTCTCCGAGTTCGCCGGAAGGCTCGCGATGACCGCGAACGGGGCCACGCCTTGGCGGCGCTCGACGCGGTAGCCGGTCTCGGTCAACGCGTGGTCGTTCCACACGAGGTCGACCTGACAGCCGAGGATCGACGGGGCCGCGAGGCCATCGGGCGGGGCGAGGCGGATCGCCTCCGGGTTCGCGCCGGACTTGGGCGGGCTCTGCTGGGACCACGCGAAGCGCGTCCCGCCGAGCAACAGGGCGCCGACGACGGCCGACGAAATGGCGACACGACGCCGCCAGGAAATGGGACGTTTGGACACTCGCACTTGAATGGGACTCCGATTGAGCCGAGGCACCCGCGCACTGCGAGCGGAGCCTTGGGATCCCGGCGCCGGACGCGAAGACTCTTGAAGGCTACCCGACCCCCCGAAAATTGGCCAGGCGAGCACCCATTATGACTGCGAGCGGACGACGATGGCCGAACGAATGAGAGCCGCGCATCCCGATAGGAGCCCGCAATGAACGTCTCCGCCCTGCTCTACACGCTCGCCAGCGTGCCGATGTTCGCCGCGCGACCGTTCCTCGCGGCGCTCGTGACCGCGCTCCTGGCGCGATTCGGAGCATCGATCCCGTGGCTCTCGGAGAGCCAAGTCATCCAGGCGCTCGCGGCCGCGCCGGAGTGGTTCCGGAGCGACGCCGCGATCGCGATCCTCGGCCTGCTCGCGCTCGGCGAGGCGCTCGCCGCGAAGCACCCCGAGGTGCAGGAAGTGATGGCGGAAGTCGACGGCTTCCTGAAGAGCGCGGTGGCGCTGCTCGTCGCGCTCGCGCTCATCGACGGCCCGTCCGCCGCGGCGCTGCACTCGATCCAGCGCTCGGGGATCGGCGTGGAGAGCGCGTGGTCGGTCGTGCCGGCGGGGCTCGTCTACTTCGCGTCTTCTCTGCGCGCCGGCGTGCAGCGCGTGATCTTCGACATCGACGACGGCGACGACATCGGCCTGCGGTCGCTCCTGCACTGGGTGGAAAGCAGCTGGACCGTGCTCGGCCTCCTGTTCCTCGTCGTGTTCCCGATCGCGGCGCTCGTGCTCGCGGCCCTCTCCGCGCTCGCGCTGTACGTCGCGCGCGCCGGCGCCGAGCGTCGGGAGCGCATGTCCCTCGTGCCGTGCGTGCAGTGCGGGACGGCGATCCTTCCCCACGCGACGCGCTGCTACGCCTGCCGCCGCGGCGGCGACGCCCCCCGGGCGGTGGGAGTGTTCGGCCAGCCCGCGGGGCGCATCGCCGACCTCCCGGCGCGGCCGCGCGAAGCACCAAAGGCCGAGCGGGCGCCGCTGGC
>CAZQHA010000074.1:12163-13061 GCA_964592795.1 uncultured Planctomycetaceae bacterium
GCGTCGTCGACGCGCCGCGCGCGGTGGGAGTGTTCGGCCAGCCGGCGCGGCGCATCGCCGACGACCCGGCGCGGCAGCGGTTCCGCCTGACGGCTCGCAAGCGCTGCCCGGAATGCGCGACGCGGCTCCGCGCGCGCGCCGTGCAGCAGAGGTGCACGCTGTGCAAGACCATCACGTTCGCGAGCCGCGCGGAGTTCGAACGCTATCTCGACGAGCTGCAAGCGCGCCTCCCGCGCACGCTCCTCGTCAGCCTCGCGCTGAGCGCGATCCCGGTGCTCGGCGTCGTCCCGGGCGTCGTGTACTACCGGCTCACGCTCGTGTCGGGCGTGCGCGGCTTCGTGCCGCCGCTCTCGGGCTGCGCGACGCGGCTCGTCGTCCGCGTCGTCGAGTGGGGTCTGATCGCCCTGCAGCCGATTCCGATCCTGGGCGCGTTCGTCGTTCCGCTGATGTGCTTCGCGACGTATCGGATCTACCGCCGCGCCGTCGCGGAGCACGCGACCGCGGAAATGCGGGAAGGCGCGATCCTCCAGCCCGGAGCGTGACCGGCGGTCCGCGGATCGCTCGGCTTGTGGCGCGCCCGGGCGCGAGCGAGAATGCGATCGTGCGCGTGCTCTCTCTCGAGGTGAACGGCGACGCGGTGGAGGTCGCGGCGCCCGACCACTGGACTCTGCTCGAGGTCTTGCGCTACCGGCTCGGGCTCATCGGCTCGAAGCAGGGGTGCGACAAGGGCGACTGCGGCGCTTGCACCGTGCTCCTCGACGGCCGCCCGGTGCTCTCGTGCATCACGGTCGCGGCGCTGGCCGAGGGCCATGCCGTGACCACGATCGAGGGGCTGATGCCTCTCCATATAAAGGAAGGCGGAACGGGCGCGGACCCGGTCCAGGCGGCGTTCGACCGC
>CAZQHA010000075.1:0-13056 GCA_964592795.1 uncultured Planctomycetaceae bacterium
CGCGCGACGTGAAGTCCGCGAAGAGGAGCGCACGCACACGGTCTCGCCGGCCGTGGGATCGACGTGATCGTCGGCGCGCGCGGAGTGCCGCGAGCCGCGATCCTTCTGTGCGGCTCGGCGGTGCGGGCCGGAGCTTGCCGCACCGCCGAGCCGCCGGATGGCGGGATCGGCAGCGGCGGCGAGACGCTCGAGCAGTAGACTGCGCGGCGGCGCGCGGAGCGTACCGAGAGTGAGTGCGGAAGAGGTCTCGACGAGCGCACGCGTCGCCGCCGCGTTGCGCGAGATGAGCGCGCTGATCGCGCTCGATCCGGAAGGGCGCTTTCGCGCGCGTGCGTACGAGCGCGCGGCGTCGGTCGTCGCGGCCTTGCCGGACCTCGAGTCGATCGTCTCCGAGGGGAAGCTGACGACGCTGCCCGGGATCGGGCGCTCGCTCGCGTCGGTCATCGAGGAGATCGTCCGCACGGGGGCATCGGGGCTGCTCGAACGTTTGCGCGCGCAGTATCCGCCTGGAACCGCGGAGCTCTCGAAGCTCCTCTCGATCGAGCGGGTGCGCGCCGTGCACGAGGCGCTCGGCGTGACGACGATCGCCGAGCTCAAGTCCGCGTGCGAATCCGGCGAGCTGCGCCGCGTGGCCGGCTTCGGCGAGAAGAGCGAGCGCCGACTGCTGGAGAAGATCGAAATTTCGGCGTCGGAGCCGCTCGGCGTCCTGCTGCCGGAGGCGCTGCTGCAAGCGGGCGCCTTTCGCGATCACCTGCGCGTCGACGAGGCGGTCGGCGGCGTGGAGATCGCGGGCGCTTTGCGCCGGCGGCTCGAGGTGATCGATCGAATCGAGCTCGTCGTCGCGTCCTCGGATGCGAGCGCGGTCCGCGAGCGAGCGCGATCGGCGCCGGGGATCGTCGCGCTGACCGGCGGCGATCCGGCGCGTTTCATCGTGCGACGCGCCGGCGGGCTCGAAGTGCACGTGCGCGTCGTGCAGCCCTCCGACTTCGCGGTCGCCTGGACGCACGAAACGGGCTCGGAGGCGCACGTGAAGAAGCTGATCCGGATCGCCGGCGCCCGCGGGCTCACGCTCGACGATCACCGGCTCCGGCGCGGAGTGCGGCGCGTGAGGGTCGCGACCGAGCGCGAGCTCTACGATGCGCTGGGCCTCGATTTCGTCGAGCCGGAGATGCGCGAAGACGCCGGCGAGCTCGAATCCGCGGCCGCGCACGAGCTTCCCGCGGACCTCGTGCAGCTCTCCGACATCCTGGGCGCGACGCACTGCCACACGGTGTACTCCGACGGCAAGCACACGATCGCGGAGATGGCGCGCGCCGCAGAGGAGCTCGGCTTCCGGTATCTCACGATCACCGACCACTCGGCCTCCGCGACGTACGCGCGCGGGCTCGACGTCGACCGCCTGCGGCAGCAAGCGGACGAGATCGACCGCGTGCAGGAAGAGACGAGCGTCAAGCTGTTGCACGGAACCGAGAGCGACATCCTGCAGGACGGCTCGCTCGATTTCCCCGACGTCGTGCTCGAGCGACTCGACGTCGTGATCGCCAGCATCCACCAGCGCTACAGGCTGAACGAAGCGCAGATGACCGAGCGACTCCTGCGCGCGATCGGACATCCGATCTTCAAGATCTGGGGACACCCGCTGGGGCGCTATGTGCTCACGCGGCCGCCGATCGCGTGCCGCATGGACGACGTTCTCGACGCGATCGCGTCGTCGCGAGCGGCGATCGAGGTGAACGGCGATCCGCACCGTCTCGATCTCGAGCCGCGCTGGATCCGCGAGGCGGCGCGGCGGGGGATCCGCTTCGTCGTGTCGAGCGACGCTCACTCGACGAGCGGGCTCGCGAACGTGCGCTGGGGCGTCGACATGGCGCGGCGGGGCGGCCTGCGCAGGGGCGACGTGCTGAACACGCTCGACGCGGCGGCCTTCGCGCGCGCCGTGCGACCGGGGCGGTGATCGGCGCCGCGGTGCGCGGCGCCGATCGCACGGAGTGCGCGCACCGATCTCGCCGCTACCTGCGCAGCTTGCGAAGCGCGTCGACGAGGCTCGTCACCGCGGGAGAGATGACGTCGCTCACGCCGGGGATCCCCATCGCCCTGTCCGCGAACGTGCGCACGTTCGTCATCGCGGCGGAGGACGCCGAGGCCAACGCCGACCGAGTGGACGAGGGCATCGCGTTGACGCGCGTCGAGAGGAGCTCGACCGTCCGCGCCGCGTTCTCGATCTTCGGCACGGCGGTCCGCGCGGACTCGACGTCGGTGATCCGGCGCAGCGCTTCGGTAGCTTCGTCCACCGCGCTGTTCAGCTCGCCGTGCTCGGCCGTGGCGACGCCGCCGACTTCAGGCGAGACGCTGGCGCGCGTCTCGGACCGGCGAGCGATCCAGCTCCACGCGACCGCGGCGACGAGGAGGAGCGCGGCGATCGGCAGAACCCGGCGCAGGAACGTGTTGCCCTCGTGCTCACGCTCGACCCGCTCACCGGTCGCTCGTTCGGTCTGCGGCACGGCACGGCCGCCGTCGGTCGCGTAGTCGGCGACGCGTCCGGCGCCGGCGCGCGCGGCGCCGGCCGTCGTATCGACGAGGTGGTTGATGCCGAGCGTCGCCGCGAGGCCTGCCGGAAGGAGACCCGCGAGATAGCTCGATTGTCCGCTGAGCAGGCTCGCGAGCCCGTTCGCGTCGAGGCCTTGATCGCGCTTCAGCTTCGCGACGACGCTCATCACGATCGGCGTGACGAGCGCGAGGAGCGAGGTGATCGCGCCCTTGCCCATCCCGGACGCCCGGCTGAGCGCGTCGGTGACGGCGTTCATCGGCATGCCGAACAGGCTCCGCGCCGAGCTCGCGCCGACGTCCATCACGCTCTTCGCTCCGCTCGACAGCGTCGACGGCAGGTTCGTGAGGACCGTCGTGTCGGTCCGATCGAGGTGCGAAGCGAGCTCGCGCGCGCCCGAGGGGCTCGACGCTTGCTTCATCAAGGCGCCGACGATCGTCGGTACGGCGTAGCCGACCGCGGCATGCGTCGTCGCCTCGCTCTCGCCGAGGAGCGAGCTGATCTGCCGCGTGACGGGGCCGCTGAGGTTTCTTTGAACGAGGTCGATGATGTTGACGGCCATGGCTGACGTCCCTGCTGTGCTGGCGGTGGATCGAGCCGCCGCGCACTCGCCAGCGCGAGGCGAGACGGAGTACTACGTAGAGAGATTCTTGGGCAAGATCCGTTCCCCACGTCGGACGCGCGGGACGCGCCGTGCTGAGTGTGCCGCTCACGTCCGATTGCAACTGTTGCACGCGAGCGTCGTCGCGCGTTGTAGCGCTCGCATCGAGCGGACGACATTGCAAGCCGCGCGCTACCTGGATCGCCTCACGCGTCGCGTTCGCTCGGCGCGGTCCGCCGAAACTCGATCACCCACACCCACGGATTCGACGACCACGGTGCGCGCCTCTCGTTGACGGCGTCCCACATGCGTGCATAGGCTTCGCGCGCGCTTTCGTCACCGGCGGGATTCGCACCCTCCGCCCGCGCATCGTGCTCGCTGATCTCCTGCAGCCGCTCGCGATGTACCGCGAGAACGAGGAGATCGATACGGGATGCGCGTCGAGGCAGGAAGAGCGGCGATTTCCACTGAGTCGACCTCCGGGCGGCGTCGTCGAGGTCCGCGGCGTACTCGACCGCGCCGTCGTCGCGCGGGCGCCACGCTTCACGCACCCACAGGACCTGGTCCTTCGCGAAACGCGGCCGCGCTTCCACCGGTTCACCCATTGGAGCGGCCGCGATCCGCCGCGTCTGCGTCTTCGATCCAGTGAGGATCGCCCGGATGCTGTTCGCGTTGAACATGATGCCGCGCGGTTTCACGTAGCCGACTCCAGGTATGCGCAGGCGGCGTGTGCGGAGCTCTCGCTGCGCGCTGTACAAATGACACTCGAAAGATCGGACATCGACGCACGCGGGCCGCGCGTTTCGCGTGCCGCCGGTGGCACGCCGTTAGCGAAGGCCGGCGCGGAGACACCACCATGGCAAACAGGAAGCCGGCTGTTCGGGCGACGTCGAAGGATGCGATCCAATTGATCAAGAAGGATCACGCCACCGTGCGGGATCTGCTTTCGGATCTGGAGGAGACGACGGCGCGCGGCGCCAAGAAGCGGACGGATCTGCTCGAGAAGATCGCGCTCGAGGTCCGTGTGCACGCGCAGATCGAGGAGGAGATCTTCTATCCG
Organism: uncultured Planctomycetaceae bacterium; assembly: GCA_964592795.1. Taxonomy (GTDB): domain Bacteria; phylum Planctomycetota; class UBA1135; order UBA1135; genus JANLUN01. Next base: position 4,207 of record CAZQHA010000075.1, read on the forward strand.
GCGTTCCAGGACGCGGCGGAGACCAAGGAAGACGAGAAGCTCTTCTACGAAGCCGCCGAAGAGCACGCGATCGTCCACGAGAAGCTTCCCGTGCTCGAATCGACCGATCCGGGAACGGAGCTCTTCAGCGCGCGCGCGAAGGTGATGAAGGATCTGATCGAGCACCACGCCGAGGAAGAGGAGAACGAGATCCTCCCGCGCATGAAGGAGCTCTTGAGCCAAGAGGAGCTCGTAGAGCTCGGCGAGCGCATGCAGGAGCGCAAGGAAGAGCTTCAGTCCGAAGCGATGACTCGTCGCTGAGCGAAGAACCTCGATTCGGGCCTCCGCATGCCGCGCCGCGCGTCATGCTAGACGCCGCTCGACGGAGCCAGTACGACATGCGCCCCCGTCGGGTTCGCCGGGCGATCTGCGATCATGCGCAAGACGAGTCGTCCCCACGCCCTCAAGAAGAAGGAACGCACGCCGTCCGCGCCGCAGAGACCGCGAACGAAGGTGACGAAACGCAAGCCGAGGCCGACGTCGACGGAAGTCCACTCCGCCGGGTCGGCGGCGGCGCGCGCGGAGCTCGCTCCCGCCGCGGCGAAAGACGAAGGCGCGCGGCGAGCGCTCTTTCCGATCGTCGGGATCGGCGCGTCGGCCGGCGGCTTGGAAGCGCTCGAAGTCTTCCTGCGCAACGTCCCCGAACAGAACGGCGTCGCGTTCGTCGTCGTGCAGCACCTCGATCCGACGCACAAGGGCATGCTCACCGAGCTGCTCCAGCGCACGACCTCGATGCCCGTGCTCCAGGTGAAGGACCGGACGACGATCGAGCCCGAGCACGTCTACGTCATCCCGCCGAACAAGGACTTGTCGATCCTGCACGGCGTGCTGCACTTGCTCCCGCCGCGGATGCCGCGCGGCTTCAATCTGCCGATCGACTTCTTCTTCCGCTCACTCGCAGAGGACCAGCAGGAGCGCGGCATCGGCGTGATCCTCTCGGGGATGGGGTCGGACGGAACGCTGGGGCTGCGCGCCATCAAGGAGCGCGCGGGCGCGAGCTTCGTGCAGTCGCCGCGCTCGGCGAAGTTCGACGGCATGCCGCGCAGCGTGATCGACGCCGGCCTCGCCGACGTCGTCGCTCCGGTCGAGGAGCTGCCGGCGAAGATCCTTGCGTACCGGAAGCACGCTCGGATCCTCTCGCAAGACGACTTACCGCTCGAGAATCGTGCCCAGAGCGCACTCGAGAAGGTGTGCATGCTGCTCCGAATGCAGACCGGCAACGACTTCTCGCTCTACAAGCCGACCACGATCCTCCGCCGCATCGAGCGGCGCATGGGGCTCCACCAGATCGGGAACATCGAGGACTATGTGCGGTTCTTGCATGAGTACCGCGGGGAGATCGACCTCTTGTTCAAGGAGCTCTTGATCGGCGTCACGAGCTTCTTCCGCGATCCCGCCGCGTGGGACCACCTGAAGGACGACGTGATGCCCGCCCTGCTGGCGCGACGCTCCCCGGGCGTCTTGCGGGCCTGGGTTCCGGGCTGCTCGACCGGCGAGGAGGCGTATTCGCTCGCGATGGTGTTCAAGGAGGCCGCGGAGCCGTTCCGGCCCGTGCGCAACCTGTCGATGCAGATCTTCGCGACCGATCTCGACCACGACGCGATCGAGAAGGCGCGGCACGGTCTGTATCCGAGCAACATCGCCGCGGACGTGGGCGCCGAGAGACTGCGCAAGTTCTTCGTGCAGGAAGAGCGTGGTTACCGGGTCAGCAAGGAGGTGCGGGAGCTCGTCGTGTTCGCGCCGCAGAACCTGACGATGGATCCTCCGTTCACGAAGCTGGACATCCTCGCGTGCAGGAACTTGCTCATCTACTTGTCCTCGGACATCCAAAAGAAGCTCGTGCCGCTGTTCCATCACTGCTTGAACCCCGGCGGCGTGCTGTTCCTCGGCAGCGCGGAAACCATCGGCGGCTACTCGAACCTCTTCCTCCCGCTCGACGCGAAGTCGCGTCTCTACCGCCGGCTCGAAGCGAATTCGATGTCGGTCGCCGTCGAGTTTCCTTCGAGCTCGTCGTTGCTCCCGTCGGGCGCGTCCGTCGAGCCCTCGAACGACCCGCCGGCGCCGAAGAGCGCGTCCCAGAACCTCCAGACGCTCGCGGATCGCGTGCTCGTGCAGCGGTTCTCGCCGCTGGGCGTTCTGTGCAACGAGAAGGGCGACGTTCTCTATCTGAGCAATCGAGCCGGCAAGTACCTCGAGCCGGCGGTGGGGAAGTCCAATCTCAACATCTTCGCGATGGCGCGCGAGGGGTTGCGCTTCCAACTCACCAGCGGATTCGCCGCGGCGTTGAAGCAAGAGCTCCCCGTGGTTCTCCGCAACCTCAAGGTCGGCACGAACGGTGGAACGCAGATCGTCGAAGTCACGATTCAGAAGCTCGCCGAGCCGCAGGAACTGCGCGGCAGCGTGATCGTGGTCATCAAGGACTTGGTGAAGGAAGCGCCCGCGACGAACGCGACGAAGCGCAGGGAGCGCATGACGCAGGCGTCCGCGCATGCGCGCAGTCTCATGGACGAGCTGCAGGAAGTGCGCGAGGAGCTGCAGAGCACGCGCGAGGAGATGCAGACGTCCCAGGAGGAGCTCAAGTCGACGAACGAGGAGCTCCAGTCGACGAACGAGGAGCTGCAGAGCAGCAACGAAGAGCTCACGACCTCCAAGGAGGAGATGCAGTCGCTCAACGAAGAGCTCCAGACCGTGAACCACGAGCTGCAGTCGAAGGTCGACGAGCTGTCGCGCTCGAACAACGACATGAAGAACCTGCTGAACAGCACGAACATCGCGACGTTGTTCCTCGACGACGAACTCCACGTTCGCCGCTTCACGCCGCCGACGGCGAAGATCATCAAGCTGATCCCCGGCGACGTCGGACGTCCATTGACCGACATCACCTCCGATCTCGCCTACCCCGAGCTCGAGGAGGACGCGCGCGACGTCCTGCGCACGCTCGTCTACAAGGAGAAGAAGGTCGCGACGAAGGACGGCCGCTATTTCGCGGTGCGCATCATGCCGTATCGCACTCTCGAGAACGTGATCGACGGGCTCGTCATCACCTTCAGCGACGCGAGCGCGCTCCAGGTCCTCGAGAGCGCGCTCCGAACACGCGACCACCTGAGCCGCGAGGTCCAGGAAGCGCTGCCGGGTCTCGTGTGGACCAGCCGCACGGACGGCGGGTGGGATCACGTGAGCCGCAAGTGGGTCGAGTTCACCGGCCTCACCGAACCGGAGCTGCTCGGCTACGGGTGGCTCGAGCAGGTCCATCCGGGAGATCGCAATCGTGCGCGCGATCGATGGCGAGCGGCCGTCAAGGCGCTGGAGCCGTTCGACTGCGAACTGCGGATTCGCGCCGCGGGCGGAGGTTACCGCTGGTTCCGCGCGCGTTCCGCTCCGATCCGCGATGCGCGGGGCGACGTCGTCTACTGGTTCGGGATCTGCATCGACGTCGAAGAATGGAAGCGGCTTGCAAATCGGGAAAACGAGTAGTCGTCTGCCGCTGCGCGAAGTCGGGAAATCACGCAAGCTCGATCAGCGCGTGCGCCTGAAACATTCTTCGGCGCGATGCGCGCGCGCGCGGTCAAACTGCGCATCTTTGGGTAATCAGTTTCCCGGCGCACGCGGTTAACCTTCACGGCCCCTCGCGCCAGACGCGATCGGGCTTTCCGGACCAAGCGCAGGAAATGCCATCGCGTTGCGGGGCACACGTGGGTGAAAGGTCGAGCACCATGAGCGAACGCCCCATTCCGAACGAGCCGGACGATCTCAGGCGACGATCCGAGTCCCAGATTGCGAGCCGTCGCGGACGAGAGCTCACGCGCCTGAGCCCGGACCAGTTGCACCGATTGCTCTACGAGCTGGAAGTGCATCAGATCGAGCTCGTGACGCAGAACGAGGAGCTGCGCCGTTCCCGCCAGGAAGTCGAGATTGGACTGGCTCGTTACACCGAGCTCTTCGATTTCGCGCCGATCGGCTACGCGATGCTCGGTCCCGACGAGTCGGTCCGGGAAATCAACCACGTCGGCGCGCAGCTCCTGGCGAAGCACCGCTACGTGCTCACAGGGTTGCGCTTCTCGAACCTGCTCTCGATCCACGAGCGCGCCGGCTTCAGCGCGATGCTCGGGCGCGCGCGCTCGAACGGCGTGCGCCAGTCGTGCGAAGTCCAGACGATCTCCAGCGGCAGCGCACCGTGCACGCGGCTCGCGATCCACGCGGTCGCATTGCCGCGCGCGGACGGCGCGATCTTGCTCGCGTTCGAGGACGTCACGGAGTGCCGCGCGAAAGAGGAGAAGCTGGCTCGAGCCGAGCGCGACCTGCGCGACGCGCATCGCCGCAAGGACGAGTTCTTGGCCGTGCTCTCGCACGAGCTGCGCAATCCCCTGGCGCCGATCCGCAACAGCCTCTTCGTGCTCGAGCACGTACCGGCCGGCAGCGAGCAAGCGAAGAGCTCCCTGCAGATCATCGATCGGCAGGCGCGACACCTGACGCGTCTCGTCGACGACCTCTTGGACGTCACGCGCATCACGCGCGGCAAGATCCAGCTGCAGAAGGAGCGCGTCGAGCTCGGGGAGCTCGTGCGTCGAACGCTCGACGACCATCGAATGAGCTTCGAGGCGAACGGCATTCGACTCGAGCACTCCGTCGAACCCGGCTTCTTCTGGCTCGACGCCGATCCCGCGCGCATGGTCCAGATCCTGAGCAATCTCCTGGGCAATTCGGAGAAGTTCACTCCGCGCGGCGGTCGGGTCGTGGTCAGCGTTCGCGGTCAAGGCTCGAAGGTCGTGATGCGCGTGCGAGACACGGGCGCCGGCATCGAGCTGGGCGAGCTCGCGCATCCGGACGGGCTCACTCACCTGTTCGAGCCGTTCGTGCAGATGGGCGCGGGCGCCGACCGCGCGCGCGGTGGACTCGGGCTGGGCCTCGCGATGGTCAAGGGACTGATCGAGCTGCACGGCGGCCGGGTCGAGATCTCGAGCGCAGGCAGCGGACAGGGCACGGAGGTGACGATCTGGTTGCCGCTCGTCGATGCTCCGTGCGAGCTCACGAGCTCGCAAGGCGTCCGCGAGTCGCACGGCCGCCGCGTGCTCGTGATCGAGGACAGCGCCGACAGCTCGAGCAGCCTGCGCGACGTGCTGGAGCTCAGCGGGCACGACGTGCGCGTCGCCAGCGACGGTCCGAGCGGCATCGAGGTGGCGCGCGAGTTCGCCCCGGAGATCGTGCTCTGCGACATCGGGCTGCCCGGGATGGACGGCTACCAAGTCGCGCGCGCGTTTCGCGCGGACTCGGCGCTGCGCAGGGCGTACCTCGTCGCGCTCAGCGGCTACGCTCAGCCGGAGGACCACCAGCGCGCGGTCGAAGCCGGGTTCGACCAGCGCGTGGCCAAGCCCGCCAACCTCGAGAACCTGAATCGGCTGCTCGCGAAGATGCCGGCGGGGCACGCCGAGGTGAACGAAAGTGTCGGTCTTCGCGGCCTGAACGGCAGCTAGACCCGGTTGGCGTCGGGAGGCGTGAGCATGGGCGCGCGCAGCAGGAGATCGCGGATCGTGTCCGCCTGCTGCATCTGCGTCCGAGCTTTCTCGCTGAACCGGGCGCGCAGCCTGTCATCCGACGCGTGCGCCGCGAGACGTTGACTGAGCGCGCTGCTCTCCTCCAGCGCGCGAACGGCGGCCCACAGCGTGCGCTCGAGATCCTCGCTCTGCTCCCGCACGAGGCTGTCGAGCGTGAACGCGTGTCCGACGTGACATCGGAAGTCCTCGAATCCGCCGGCCTTCGCTTCGGTCAGCACGCCTTGGCACAGCGGGCACACGATCTCGACCGGCGCGCCCAGCTGCGAGCCTTCGATCTGCCGCATGACGTCGCTCACCTCCGGTGACGACGGGGGAGCGGGGGAGTCCGCGAGCTGCACGAGCAATCCGGGGAGCTCGAGCGGGTGCACGACGTAGTCGACGTCGACACGGTCGAGCACGCTCTGCGGCATGTCGGGAGCCGCCGCGCTGTCCGGCGATTGGACGACCGCGATGCCGCCGCGCGCCTTGATCGACATCATCCCGGCGGTGCCGCAGCTCTGGTAGCCCGACAGCACGACACCGACGACGCGCGGGCCGTACGAGCGCGACGCGGTCCGGAAGAGCGCGTCGGCGGCCGGACGGTGACCGTTCTCGCGCGCGCCGCGCACGACCTCCATCCGTCCGGGCCGCAGCAGGAGGTGATTGTCCGGCGGCGCGACGTAGATGTGCCCGAGCTCGATCTTGTCGTCGTGCACCGCGTGGATCGCCGGGAGCCGGCCGCGCATCGACATGAGCTCGGGCAGGACGCTCGGGACCTCGGGCGAGGTGTGCAGCACGACGAAGATCGCGGCCGGAAGGTTCGCGGGGAGCTCGCTCACGAGCGTGAGCAGCACCTCGACGCCGCCCGCGGACGCACCGATGACGATGACGTCGCGGTTCACGGTGCGGAATAAACGCGAAGGAATGCGATCCCAGTCGCGAGTTCTCTCCAATCGCCGCGTGAGCGCGGCACGAGCGCTCCGAGCGCGGCATGCGATGTGCCGCCTCGATGGCCCGAGTTCTCGGTACTTCGAAAGGGCCATCGCGTGAAGCACATCGTTCGATCGTTCGCCTTCGGCGCGCTCCTCTGCGGTTGCTACGCGATGCGCCCGTCGCGCGGCGGCGCGCAGATCGCTCCGAACCAAGCGTTCCGCGCCGTGTACGAGTCGCGCGACGTCGCGGTGCCGTCCGGATACCGGATCTCGCTCGTCGCGAGCGGGCTCGACATGCCGACCGGCGTGTGCCTCGACGCGGCGAACCGGCCCTGCGTCGTGGAGGCGGGGTATGCGTACGGGGAAGTGTGGGGCACGCCGAGGCTCGTGCGCATCGACGGGGCCGAGCGCGTGTTGCTCGCCGAAGGCGGACTCAACGGGCCGTGGAACGGCGTCGACTGCGTCGACGGATCGTTCTACGTCGCCGAAGGCGGCGTGCTCGAGGGCGGACGGATCCTGCGCATCGAGGCCGACGGATCGGTGCGCGCGCTCGTGAGCGACCTGCCGAGCTTCGGCGATCACCACACGAACGGTCCGCTCGTGCGCGGCGGATACGTGTACTTCGGCCAGGGGACAGCGACGAACTCCGGCGTCGTGGGAAAGGACAACGAATCGTTCGGTTGGCTCGCGCGACATCCGGAGTTCCACGACCTGCCGGGAGCGACGATCGAGCTCGCCGGACGCTCGTTCGACGCCGGTGGCGCGCGCACGGGTGCGTTCGCGCCCTTCGGCGAGACATCGCGCGGCACGCTCGAAGCGCGCTTGCCGTGCACGGGTGCGATCTTGCGCGTGCCCGTCGAGGGCGGACCGCTCGAGCTCGTCGCGTGGGGGCTGCGGAATCCGTACGGGCTCGCGTTCGGGCCCGACGAGTCGCTGTTCGCGACCGACAACGGGTACGACGACCGCGGCAGCCGGCCGGTGTGGGGCGCGGCCGACTTCCTGTGGCGCATCGAGCCGGGACGCTGGTACGGGTGGCCCGACTTCTCGGGCGATCGTCCGCTGACCGACGAGGAGTTCCAGCCGCCCGGGAAGTCGAAGGTCGAGTTCCTGCTCGCGCGTCATCCCTCGAAACCGCCGAAGCCTGTTTCGCAGTTCGGCGTGCACGCATCGGCGAACGGGCTCGACTTCTCGCGGAACGAAGCATTCGGTCATGTCGGTGACGCGTTCGTCGCGCTCTTCGGGGACCAGGCACCGACGACCGGGAAGCTGCTCGGCGCGGTCGGGTTCAAGGTCGTGCGCGTCGACCTCGCCAGCGGCCGGTGCGAGGACTTCGCCGTCAACCGCGCCGAGCGCAACGGACCCGCGTCGCGCGTCGGCGTCCACGGGCTCGAGCGACCGATCGCGGTGCGCTTCGATCGCGAGGGTACGGCGCTCTACGTCGTCGACTTCGGAGTGCTCCGGCAGGACCAGAGCGGCGCGCACCCGGTTCGTCGGACCGGCGCGCTGTGGAAGATCGAGCGCGCGGAGGCATCGCCATGACACGGTTCGTTCTCGGTTTCGCGCTCGCGGTCGTGTCGGCGTCGTGCGGATCCGCGCGGCGCTCCGAGCCGCTCGTCGGCGCGTTCCACCCCGACGGGTCGGAGCTGCGCGGCGCGACGGTGTACGCGGAGCACTGTCACAAGTGTCACCCCGGCGGCGAGGCCGGGCTCGGGCCGAGCCTGAACGAGTAGCCGCTCCCCGAGTTCCTCATGCGGCTCCAAGTGCGACACGGCCTGGGCACGATGCCGTCCTTCGACGACGACGAGATCGACGATCGCGAGCTCGATGACCTGATGGACTTCCTCGTCGCGTATCGGCGACACGAGTGAGCCCGCGATGGAACGGGAGACGCACGGCGGGGAACGGGAGACGCACGGCGGGGAACGGGAGAAGCACGGCGGCGATCACCTCGAGGAGCTCTTGGACGAAGGCCTCGCCGAGACGTTTCCCGCGAGCGATCCGGTGTCGATCGCCGCGGACACGTCCTCGCCGGCGCCGACTACAGGCACAGGAGGAACGACCGCAAGTCCTCCTTCTCCTGCGGATCGAGCTTGAGCTCGAGGATCACGTTGAAGAACTCGATCGTGTCGTCGAGGGTCAGGAGCCGCCCGTCGTGCAGGTACGGCGGCGAATCCTTGATGCCGCGCAGCGTGAACGTCTTGATCGGCCCGTCACCCGCGTTGAAATGGCCGTTCTCGACACGCGGCTCGAAGAAGCGCTCGACCTTCAGGTCGTGCATCATCTGGTCCAAGTAGAACGGGGCCGGATGGCACTGGCCGCACTGCGCCTTGCCGAAGAAGAGCTCTTCA
>CAZQHA010000076.1:0-13041 GCA_964592795.1 uncultured Planctomycetaceae bacterium
GTGAGCGTCGCGCCCTCGGCGCGCGCGGACCATTGGGCGAGGTAGGTGGCCGCCCCTGGCAGGAGGTGCTCCACCTGATCGAGGAGGAGCCAGGTCTCCGGGTGCGCGCGCAGCCTCTCGGTGATCTGCGCGGCGCGCACCTCGGTGGTGGTCGAGGACATCACGGCTACACCCAGGGTGTCAGCGACGCGCAGCACGAGGGCGTCTGCGTTGCTCACGTCCGCGGTGTCGATGACGAAGACTTCTCCCCCGCGCGCCCTCGCTCGCTCGGCGAGCACGTGCGCCAGGGTGGTCTTGCCGATCCCTCCCGCGCCGAGGATCGCGATCGCACGATGGCGCGAGGCGAGGGCCTCCAGGGCGACGAGGTCTCGCTCACGACCCAGACACAAGAGGGGGCGCGGCGCCGAAGAGTCGGTGATCACGCCGCGGCCTCCGGGAGATGGGTGACGGGCGCGCGCTTGCGGAGGAGGGCCTCGGCGCCGACGTACAGGCCGAGGAGCAGGAGCACCCCCGCGGTGATGCGCAGCACGGCATCGGTGCCGTTGAGGATCTGCACGCCGAGGGCCCAGAAGGTGATCGCGAAGACGAAGCACATTGGTCCCGCGACGAACCAGGTCCGCCTCTTTTCGCTGCGCAGCCACACCGTGACGCCGAGGAGGGTCAGGGCCGCGAGCAACTGGTTGGACGTGCCGAAGAGGACCCAGACGCGCATGTAGGCAGGCGGCGCGCCGGGCGCGCGCCCGCGACCGCCGCGGCGTCCTCGAGCCGCGTGTCGAGCATCGCGACCGCTCCGGACACGACGAGGATCGGGAACGCGACGAATCGCCCGGCCATCAGCACGACCGCCATCGCGTCGCTCTCGTAGAAACGCTGCGACCACTCGGTGTTCCACACGGCGACGTTTCCGATGCCGAACAGGATCGCCGGCACGGCGATCGGAAGCACGATCGCGAGCTCGAGCGCCCGCCCGCGCCGCGAGCGTTCGAGCGCATGTCCGAGGACGAGCGCGACCGGCACGCACGCCAGCGCCGCCGCGGACGATCCGATCAAGCTCTGCTGCAGGTTCTGACGGCCGAGGTCGATCGCCTTCGCGAACGCGGCCTGCATCGTGTCGGCGCTCCAGCCGCGCGATCCGCCGCCGGCCTCGTACGCCAGGCGCGCGATCGGCGCGACCGCAGTCAGCGTGATCACCCCCGCCAGGAACACGAACGCCGGAAGGCGCGCACGTCCGAGCGACAGCCGCTCCGGCCGGCGCCAGTCCGGATCGATCGTCGCGAGGGCGCCGCGCCGGCGCAGCGCGAGCGCGGGAACGATCGCGGCGAACGTCAGCAGGACGAGCGGCAGCGCCGCGGCGACGGCCTTGCCGGTCGCACGGTCGGACTGCCAGCTCGCGAACACCTCGTCGGCGTAGACGTTGAATTTCGGTCCCACCGACGACACGTAGTCGGGCACCGCGAAGTCGTTGATCACGAACACGAACGCGAAGCATGCCGCGCACAGCGCCGACGGCAGGACGAGCGGCAGCTCGATCGCGAGAACCGCGCGCAGCCCCCCGGCAAGAAGCGCGGCTTCCTCGCGGCGCGCGTCGATCCGCTCGAACGCGCGCGCGGTGAACAGCGCCACGAGCGGAAACGTCGATGCGCCCATGACGAGGATCGTCGCCGGCGCGCCGCGCAGGTTCGGCAGGAGCGCGGCCGCGCTCACCGCGACGAGCAGCGGCGGCAGGAGCAACGGGACGAGGCCGAGCGGACGCAGAACGCTCGCGCCGTACACGTCCGTGCGCGCGACGAGGAACCCGAACGGAACGCCGACGAGGAGAGCGATCGACGTGGCGCCCAGACCCAGGCCGAGCGTCCGGCCCAGGAGCGCGAACGTTCGCGCATCGAAGACGCCGGAGAGATCCGCCGGCGCCACGCGCGCGAGCATCACGACCACCGGCGCCAAGCCCGCGATCGCGAACAGGCAGATCGCGGCGATCACGAGCGGGCGGCTCAATCGACGAAGATCTCCTTGAACTCCTTCGCGCGCTCCTCGATCTCTTCACCGACCTTGGAGAAGTCGACCTTCATCGCCTTGAACCGACCGGGGCCCAAGACGTGCGGGGGACGCTCGACGTCGTCGCGGACGGGGATCTGCGCGGAGCGCGACCGCGCGAGCTCCGCTTCGATCTCGGGGCGCAGCACCCAGTCGACGAAGCGCCGCGCGGCCTGGGGATGCGGAGCGTCCTTCAAGATCGCGATCGTGTTCGGGATCAAGAGCGTTCCGACTCCTTCGGTGTCCGGGTAGACGGCGGCGACCGGGCGGCCTTCCTCGCGCGCGACGTTGTAATCGTCGGTGTCGGTCCAGCCGATCGCCATCTTTCCGTCGCGGACGAGCCGCGCGTTCGTCGCGTTGCCGTTGGTCAAGTTGAGCGCGCCGTCCTTGCCCAGCTCGCGCGCGCGGTCGATGTACTTCCTGGCTTCGGCGTCGCCGAGCACGGTGAACAGCGCCGCCATGTGCGAGAGCGTCGTGCCCGTGAGCGGGCGCGCCATGCAGGCCTTCTTCGCGAACCGCGGGTCGAACAGGTCCCACATGCTCGTGATCGACTTCGGATCGGCGAGCTCCGTGTTGACGATGAAGATGCGCGCGCGCGCGGCGAAGCCCGTCCACAGATCGTTCGGATCGCGGAACGCCGGCGGGATGCCCTCGGCGCTCGGCGAACGGTGCGGCTGGAGCAAGCCGTCCTGCGCCAGGCGCACGGTGTGCACGACCTCGTTGTTCCAGAACACGTCGCAGCGCGTGCGCGACGACTCCTCGCGGATGCGGCGCACGAGGCCGACCGTCTTGCTGGCCTCGACGTCGAATTCGGGGTGGACGTCGAGGCCCGTCTCCTGCGCGAAGCGACGGATCAGCGGCTCGGCGAACTCCTGGTCGAGCGCGCAGTAGACGACGAGGTCGGGCTGCTTGCCGCAGCCGACGGCGAGCAGGCCGACGAGAGCGACGAGGAAGTGGATGCGCATGGGGCCCCGAATAGTGGCCGGCGGCTAGCGAGACACAAGCGTGGCGCGCGAATTCGACAGGCTCTCGGACGCACGCTAACGTTCTCGCTCGATGCACGACTCGACCCCTCCGAGCGCCGCCACGAAGAAGCGCGAAGCCGCGCTGCGCGAGATCGCGATGGCCTACCCCGAAGCCCACGAGGATTTCCCGTGGGGCGAGCGCGCGATCAAGGTGAAGGGCAAGGTGTTCCTCTTCATGCGGGCGAGCGGCGACGGCATCAGTTTGTCGACGAAGCTGCCGCAGTCGGGGAAGTCGGCGCTGCTCCTGCCGTTCGCCGAGCCGACGCACTACGGTCTGGGCAAGAAGGGTTGGGTCAGCGCGAGCTTCGACGCGAAGACGGAGCCGCCGATCGCGATCCTGCGCCAGTGGATCGACGAGAGCTACCGCGCGGTCGCGCCGAAGAAGCTCGTGGCGAGCCTCGACGGCGCAGCGCCCGCGACCGCGAAGCGTGCGAAGAAGCGCACGGCTCGCAAGACGACGGTCAAGCGCGCAACCCGTTGATCGTCTTCGTCACCGGGGGCAGCGGGTACTTGGGCGCGGCGCTGATCGAGCGCCTGCTTTCGAGCCACCACCGCGTGTACGCGCTCGTGCGCTCCGGGTCGGAGCACAAGATCCCGCGCGGTGCGACAACGGTGGTCGGCGACGCGCTCGACGCGCGCACGTTCCTGAAAAGCGTCGAGGGATGCGACACGTTCGTGCAGCTCGTCGGCGTCGCCCACCCCGCGCCGTGGAAGGAGGTCGAGTTCCGCTCCATCGATCTAGCGTCTGCGAAAGCCGGCATCGCGGCGGCTGTCGCGGCGGGCGTGAAGCACTTCGTCTACGTCAGCGTCGCGCAGCCTGCGCCGGTGATGCGCGCGTATGTCCGCGTGCGTGCCGAGTGCGAATCGATGATTCGCTCGTCCGGGCTCTCCGCGACGATCGTTCGACCGTGGTACGTCGTGGGGCCGGCGCATCGTTGGCCGCTCGCGATGCTGCCGGCTTATTGGGTGCTCGAGCGGTTCCCCGCGACGCGATCTTTCGCGATCCGGCTGGGGCTCGTGCGTCAGGCGCAGATGGTCGGCGCGCTGACATGGGCGGTCGAGAATCCCGCGGCGGGGATTCGCGTGCTCGAGACCGCCGCGATCCGTGGGCACGGCACGCGCACGTTTGGTACACCCATCGCATGACGTACACGCCGAAGGTCCTCGTGTTCGCCGGCAGCACGCGCCGCGACTCGCACAACAAGAAGCTCGCGCGAGTTGCCGCAGACGCGGCGCGCGCGGCCGGCGCGGAGGTCACGCGGATCGATCTCGCCGAGCTCCCGATGCCGCTCTACGACGGCGACCTCGAGGCTCGCGAAGGCGTCCCGCCGAACGCGCGCAAGTTCAAGGACCTGATGAAGGCGCACCAGGGCCTCTTGATCGCGTCGCCCGAGTACAACAGCTCGATCTCGGGCGTGCTCAAGAACACGATCGACTGGGCGTCGCGGCAGGAGCCGGGCGAGCCGCCGCTGGCGTGCTTCCACAACAAGGTCGCGGGGTTGATGGCGGCGTCGCCGGGAGCGCTCGGCGGATTGCGCGGGCTCATCACGCTGCGCTCGATCCTCGGCAACATCTCGGTGCTCGTCGTGCCCGAGCAGCTCGCGGTTTCCAAGGCGAACGACGCGTTCACGCCGGACGGCAAGCTCGCCGACGCGAAGCAGCAAGCGAGCGTCGAGAAGATCGCGGGGCGCGTCGTGTCGCTCTTGTCGAAGCTCAACGCGGAGCGTTGAGCGTCAGCGCCGCGCCTTGCGGACCATCTTCGCGAGCCGGTCGAGCCCCATCTCGAGGTTCGGCTGCGGCGGTCCGAACGAGAAGCGCATCCACTGGCGGTACGGCGACGTCCCACGCCGGCGCTTGCCGGGGTTGACGTCGAAGAACTCGCCCGGGACCGTCATGACCTTGTGCTCCAGCGCGCGGCGGAAGAACGTCATCGCGTCGTCGAGCGGCGGCGGGAGATCGGCGAGAGACGCCCAGCCGTAGAACGTCGACTCGGGCTCCTTCGCGAAGCGGATCCCCATGTCCTTCAGCTGCTCGACGAGGATGTTGCGCTTCCTCGCGAACACCTCGCGCAGCGCGCGCGTCTCCTGGTCGGCGCGCTTGGGCTCGAGGACCTTCAGCGCGGCGCGCTGCGCGATGCGCGACGGACCGCCGTCGATCGAGCTCGCCGTGCGCGCGAGCGTGTCCATCATCGCCGACGGCCCGACCGCCCAGCCGACGCGCCAGCCGGGATAGCGGTAGCTCTTCGTCAGCCCGTCGATCAGAAGGATCGGATCGCGCTCGACGTCCTCGATGTACGGCGCGGCGCTGACCGGACCCGGACCGGGCTTGCCCTTCGGCGTGTAGATGAAGTGGCTGTAGAACTCGTCGAGGATCAGCGTGACGTGCTTCGCGCGCGCCACGTCGACGAGGCTCTCGAGCTCCTTGCCTTGCAGGACGTTGCCCGTCGGGTTGCACGGATTCGACAGCACGAACGCGGCCAGCCCCTTCTCGTCGAATTCCTGCGCGAGACGCGCGGCGGGAACGACGAAGCCGTCCTCCTCGCGCGCTCGCACCGGGATGGGATGCAGCCGCGCGAGGTGCAGCTCGAACATGTCCTCGTACGCCGTGTAGTCGGGCAGCTGGTACCCGACGTTGACCGGCCCGAGCGCCGCCATCGCGCGCGTCAGCGCCAGGCGTCCGCCTTGCGCGACGCACACGTTGGCCGCGGTGTACTGCGATTTCTTCCCGCGCCGGTAGAGCCGGTTGTAGTGCGCCGCGACGGCTTCCTTCAGCTCGTCGATGCCGCCGAGGTGACCGTACGCGTGGTCCTGCGGCAGGATCTCGACCGAGTCGACGCGCGGCGGCGCGCCTTCCATCGGCCCGACTTCCGGTTGGCCTTGGCCGAGGTTGCACCAGTCGGGGTGGCCGTTCTGGAATCCAAGCTTCATCGCCTCGGCGACGACGAAGATCACGCCCATGTAGGGCACTTCGCGGAGCGCGCCGAGCGACGGTGCGGGAGCGGCCGGCGCGCGCTGTTGCTTGCTCTTGGTGGTCGTTTTCACGCGGCGCAGCGTAAGCGCCGGCGCGCGAACTCACCAGAGCGCGCTCGACTTCACTTGACCGTGTCCGGCGCCACGCCGTGCTCGGCGCGGATCCGAGCCAGCGCCTCGCACGAGTCGGCGTAGCCGCGCGAGCAACCCTGCGTTTGCAATGCGATCGCGCGGGACTTGTTCATCGGGCGGCCGCGGCCCTGCTCGTACGCGCGGCCGACGAGATAGAAGATCGCTCCGTCGGCGTCGGCGTTGCACGCGTTCTCGAGGATGTCGAACGCCTGCACGACGACCTTGGGCTCGCTCGAATTCGGCACCCGGAGGTACTGATTCGCGAGGTTCGCGGCGCCGGCGATGCTGCCGAGCTTCGTCGCCTGCGCGTAGTAGCGCACGGCGGTCAGCTGATCCTTCGGCACGATCTTGCCTTCGAGGTAGATGTTGCCGAGCTCGTTCCACGCCGCGGCCGAGCCGCCGCGCGTCTCCGACTTCAAGAACTCGAGCAGGCCCTTGTCTGCGTTGTGCTTGCCTTCGTCGAGCGCGTGCTTCCAGAACTCGTACGTGTTGCCCGGCTGCTTCCCCTGCACGAAGCCGGCCGAAAGCATCCACACGAACACCGCCGACCACGCGCCCATGTGCGCCAGGTTCACCTTGCGCGGCTGGAACTTCGCTTCCCAGCGATTGAAGCGACCGATCCAGCTCCACTGCGCGACGCGGTCGATCCATTTCACCGACAGATTGAGCAATGGGATCGGCAGGAGCTTGTCGTACAGCGTCGGTTGGTCGAGGTTCGTCAAGAGGCCGTAGAAGAAGAACGTCAGGAGGCCGTAGCCGATTCCGAACAGGATCCGCCCCGTGTTCGTGCGCGGCGAAGTCGCCGGGTCGGTCACGAGCAAGTGCAATCCGAGGAACACCGGCGCCGGGATGTTCGTGAAGACGAAGAAGTAGGTCCCGTAGATCCAGTAGTACGCCAGGCTCAGCAGCGCGAGCGTGCCCGCGGCCGCGAAGGTCATCAGCGTGACCGAGAAGAAGTACTGGACGACGAGGCCCAGGAGGAACACGAGCACGTAGATGTTCGGCGGCTGCGCGAACGTGTCCGCGATGCGTCCGGCCCACGTGTAGCTCGTCGTCCCGCTCGCGAGCAGGATGACCGCGAACAGCGCCAGCGCGAACGCCGACGGATTGAAGACGTGCGTGCGCCGTCCGTCGCGTTCCCACTTGATGAACTCCTTGCCGAGCGCGGCGACGGCCATCACCGCGAATTGGTAGATGAACCACTCGTCCTTGAAGCACAGGAACACGTTCGTGCTCAGGATGATCGGCAAGGGCCCGCAGCCCAGACGCCACGTCCGTCCGCGCGACCACGAGAGCAAGGAGTCGAACGCGTAGAAGAAGACGAGCTGCGCGAAGATCAGCGGGATCTGCAGGTAGATCTGCGACCAGTACTGCGCCCAGTACGCGTAGATGAGCGTCTGCACCGTCCCCTGGATGTAGTGGGCCTTCGACGGCGGCACGAGGTCGACGAGGAGCGGCTTGCCCCGGCGCCACGACCACACGGAGAGGACCAGCGTCCAGACGACGAGAAGCCCCGCCGCGGCGGCGAACGCCAAGAAGAGTTGCGGGACCTCGCGCACGCGCGGCAGAGCCGCGATCCCAAGGAGGATCCCCGTGAACGCCAGCGGCAGGTACGGGAAGCGCACCCAGCGGGTGACGCCGCCGCGCACGGGCGCGGCGCATTCGACTGCTCCTGAACTGTCCATCACGATCCGATCGGGCTCAGACGGCGCCTAGTCTCGTGGCGTTCCATCGGCGCGCGGATTTCCCTGTAAGCATCCCCCGCGAATCACGATCGGGCACGCCCATTCGTCGCGATCGTCTGCTTGGCCAGCTCCGCGAACTTCCTCGCCGCGGGGCTCAACGGGCTCTCGCGCGGCGTCATCAGGCCGTACGCGACCGCCTTGTTCCCGCCCGTCATCCGGATCGCGCGGAGTCCCAGCGATTCGCGGCCCTTGAGCACGACCGGCGGCAAGACCGTCTGCATGCGCGCTCGCACGACGGTGATCAGCGTCGAGTCGATGGTCGCGATCTCGAAACCGACGCGCGGGCGGACCTTGACGCGGCGGAACGTCTCGTCGACGAGCTGCCGCATGTCGAACGCCTCGGGCAGCATGACCAGCGGAACGCTCGCGAGGTCCTTCGTCGCGACCGACTTCCGCTTCGCGAGCTCGTGGTCCGCGGGGACGACGAGCGAGAGCTCCTCGGTGAGCAGCCGCTCGTAACGCACGTGCGGCGACATGTGCGACATGATCCCCAGGCCCAGGTCGTAGCGTCCCGCTTCGATCTCCGTCTCGACGTCGCGCGACGGCCGCTGGTGCACGGAGACGCGCACGCCGGGATAGTCGCGGGCCAACACCTCGAGCACGGGCGGGATCCAAGCGACGTGCAGCGCGGGGATCACGCCGACCTCGACGTGCCCCGTGAGCAGGTCGGCGACTCGGCCGACCGATTGGGAGGCCTCGTCGAGCTTGAGCAGCACGATCTCGGCGCGTTTCCGGAACTCGACGCCGGCGTCGGTCAGTCCAATGCGCTTGCCGGCGCGGCGGAAGAGGGGGGTGCCGAGCAGGCCCTCGAGGTCCTTGATCTGCTGCGACACGTTGGGCTGCGAGACGTGGAGCCGCTCGGCGGCGCGCGTGAAGTTCTCCGTCAGCGCGACCATCATGAAGTAGCGCAGGTGGCGGATCTCGATCGAGGAGTTCATGCCGGGGCGTGGAACGCACCATTGGAGCCGCCTGGGCCGCCCAGCGCAACGCCGCTCGCGTTGACGGATTCGGGCATAAGTGGCATCTTGGGCGTCATAAGCCGGATCTCTGGCCCCGACTTCCGGTCACGATGAAGATCAAGATTCTCGTCGCGTCGATCGCCGTCATCACGGCCCTCGCCGTCGCGCATCACAGGCTCAACGGGACGCCGCGCTACATGGAGAGCTCGCCGTCGACGGGCACGCCTGCGTCGGGCACGGTCCGCGCCGAGTTCACCGTCGGATTCCTGCCCGTCACGTGCCACCTCACGTGTCCGGTCACGAGCTGGGTGACCGAGCACAGCACGTCGGGCACGAAGTTCAAGGCGCAGCGCTTCACCGACTTCCCGTCGATGAAGGAAGCGCTGATCGCGCGGAAGATCGACGCGACGTTCATGAACGCGCCGCTGGGCGTCAAGCTCGTCATGGACGGCGTGCCGTGCAAGATCGTGCACCTGGGCCACCGCGACGGGACCGCGATCATGGTCAAGACGGACGGCCCCATTCACGAGTTCGAGGACTTGCGCGGCAAGATCATCGCGATCCCGGGTCGCTTCTCGAACCAGAACATCTTCCTTCACAAGAAGATGAAAGAGCTCGGGATGCCCTTCGACTCGATGACGATCAAGGAGCTGCCCCCGCCCGAGCATCCCTCCGCGCTCGCCGCGGATGCGATCGACGCCTACATCATCGGTGAGCCGCACGCGGCCAAGGCGGAAGTCGAGGGATACGGGCGTGTCTTGATGCACATGCGGGACGCGTGGCCGAACTTCATCTCGTGCGTTCTGGTCGTGCGTCAGGAGCTGATCGATCAGCGACGCGAGCTGGTCACGGAGCTCGTCAACGGCATCGCGGCCTCCGGGGAATGGCTCGATGAGGACCGCCACGAGGGCGCTCAGCACCGCAAGGACGCGGCGATCATCGCCGGCAAGCTCTTCTACAACCAGAAGCCCGAGCTGCTCGACTTCCTGCTGACGCGGGACGTCACGCGCGTCTCGTACACGAGCTTGAAGCCCTTGAAGAAGGACTTCGACGAGATCGTGGACTTGTCGGTCGAGCTCGGCATCCTGCCGAAGCGCATCGAGTTCGAAGAGTACGCCGACGACAGTTTCTCGCCCGATCTCTCCACGGTCGATGTCCCCTTCGATCGGTTGCCGGGAGTCGAAAGGGTCGCGGAGCAGTAGTGAATCCCGTCCCGATCGCGGCAGCCGCTCTCGCGGTCGTGCTGATCCTCGTCGGGCGCAAGCTGCGCGACCCGCTGCCGAAGGTCTTGCTGCCGCTCGCGACCGCGATCCTCTTCCTGTGCTTCTGGCAGATCGCGGCGGAAGCGGAGCGCTACGAGGTCAAGATGCCGGACGGCACCTCGCGCCTCGTCGAGATCTTCCCGACGCCGCTCGCGACGCTCATCGGCATGGAGAAGCCGATCGCGGACGGCACGCTCCTGCGCTACGCCGTCGCGAGCGTGTACCGCGTCGCGATCGGGTTCTCGATCGCCGTGTGCATCGGCATTCCGCTGGGCTTGTGGGCGGGCTGGTACCTGCGCGGCTTCCAAGCGATCAACCCGCTGATCCAAGCGCTGCGGCCGATCTCGCCGATCGCGTGGATCCCGGTCGCCGTGCTGTGGTTCGGCGTGAAGGATTCGTCGGCGATCTTCCTGATCGCGCTGTCGTCGTTCTTCCCGATCGTGACCGGCACGATGACGGCGGTGCAGACGATCCCGCTCGTGTACGTGCGCTCGGCGAGGAACTACGGCCTCGACGGTTTCCGGCTCTTCCGCTACGTCGTGTTCCCCGCGTGCATGCCGCAGATCGTCACGAGCCTGCGCATGGCGCTCGGCATCGCGTGGCTGGTGATCGTCGCGGCCGAGATGATCGCCGTCGATTCGGGACTGGGCTACTTGATCATGGACGCGCGCAACGCGAACTACTACGACCGCGTCGTCGGCTCGATGATCACGATCGGGCTCATCGGCATCTGCTTGGACTTCGGGATGCGGCGTCTCGAGCTCGTCGACGAAGTCCGCTGGGGCTTCCCCAAGGCCAACGAGTCATGAACTTCCAGTCCGCCGCCGTACCTTCCGCGCGCGAAGCGCTCCACGTGGCCTCCGCGCCCAAGGTCCACGTCTCGGGCGTCTACAAGTCGTTCGTGCGGAACAAGCAGCCGATGCCCGTCCTCGAGGACATCCACCTCGACGTTCGCGCGGGCGAGTTCGTGTGCCTGCTCGGTCCGTCGGGCTGCGGCAAGTCGACGCTGCTCAACATCGTCGGCGGCTTCGATCGCGCCGACGCGGGGCGCGTCGAGATCGAAGGCCGGCCGGTCACGGAGCCCGATCCGCGGCGCGTCTTCGTGTTCCAGGAGTACGGCATCTTTCCGTGGGCGTCCGTGTGGGACAACGTCGCGCTCGGCCTGCGTTCGAAGCCCCCCGAGGAGCAGGCGCGGATCATCTGGCACTACATCGAGCTCGTCGGATTGAAGGGCTTCGAGAAGAGCTTCCCGAGCGAGCTCTCGGGCGGCATGCGCCAGCGCGTCGCGCTCGCTCGCGCGCTCGCGGTGTCTCCCGACGTCGTGTTCATGGACGAGCCGCTGGGCGCGCTCGATTCGCTGACGCGGCTGCAGATGCGCGCCGAGCTCCTGCGCCTCTGGCGTCGCGAGAAGATGACGATCCTGTTCGTGACGCACGACGTCGACGAGTCGCTGCAGCTCGCCGATCGCATCCTCGTCATGACGCCGCGCCCGGGACGCATCGCCGAGGTGCTGCGCGTCGATCTGCCGCACCCGCGCGAGATCTCGAGCCCCGAGTACAACCGCCTCAAGAATCGGCTCTACGAGCTGCTCGGCGTCAGCCACGCGATCTGACGCGCCGGCGCGATCGGGATAGACTGCTCGCCGATGGACGCTCCGCGAGCACTCCCGCGCAAGCTCTTCCTCGCTCGCGCGTGGCGGCGGCGCTGCCCGCAATGCGGAAAGGGCGCGCTGTTCCAGAAGTATGCGAAGCTCCACGAGCGCTGCGCGCAGTGCGGCCTTGTGTACCGTCGCGAGCAAGGCGGCATGACGGGCTCGATGTACCTGTCCGCGATCGTCACCGAGATGTTCGCGGCGCTGCTCGTGATCGTGATCTTCTTCGGCACGGACCTCGAGACCGGTCCGTCGATCGCGATCGCGCTGCCGATCCTGCTCGTGTTCGCGTACTGGTGGTTGCCGCGCTCGATCGCGCTGTGGACCGCGATCGAATATGCGACGGACGTCGCGAACGACGAGCGGTGGGTCGAGCCGCGCGCCTGAGCCCGAGCGATGCCCGAGCTCCCCGAAGTCGAGACCGTCGTGCGGCTGATCCGCCCGAGCCTCGTCGGCCGCACGATCCGGTCGTGCGACGTGCGCTGGAAGCGCACGCTCGGCGGCATGTCCCCGGCTCGGTTCGCGGACGCGGTCGTCGGCGCGCGCGTCGTGCGCGTCTGGCGACGCGCGAAGTTCTTCGTGCTCGACCTCGAGCGCGCCGAACGACCCGCGGGCGCGCTCGTCGGGCACCTGCGGATGACCGGTCGTGTGCATGTCGAGCCGCGCGCGTTCGATCCCGGACCGTACGTCAAGGTCAGCATGCGGCTCGACGATGGGCGCGTCTTCCACTTCATCGACGTGCGCAAGTTCGGTCGCCTCGTGTTCCAAGGCGACGCGCAAGCGCTATTGGGCGATCTCGGCCCGGAGCCGCTCGAGGGAGAGTTCACCGCGCAGTGGCTCTATGCCGCGTTGCGCGCGCGACGTCGCGTGCTGAAGCCGCTCCTCCTCGACCAGACGTTCGTCGCGGGCCTCGGCAACATCTACGTCGACGAGTCGCTGTTCGCCGCCGGGCTGCATCCGAAGGCGCGGTCGGACACGGTGAGCCGCGCGCGCGCCGCGACGCTCGTCGATGCGATCCAGAGCACGCTGGCGAAAGCGATCGAGCGCGAGGGCTCGAGCTTCGACACGTTCTACCGCACGCCGGAGGGCAACCCCGGCGCGTACCAGGACCAGTTCAAGGTCTACGGGCGCGGGGGCGAGCCGTGCCGCACGTGCGCGACGCCGATCCAGCGCTTCGTGGTCGGACAACGCGGCACGCACGTGTGCCCGCGTTGCCAGCCCAAGCCGCGCGCGGCGCGAAGCCGCAGGCGCTGAACGCGGCTCG
>CAZQHA010000077.1:0-13029 GCA_964592795.1 uncultured Planctomycetaceae bacterium
CGCGAGCTGGATCGACTCGATTCGACGGACGAGTCTCGGCGCGCTCCTTCTCGGCAGCGGTTTCCTGTGGAGCGATCTCTTCTGCTACGCCGTCGGGGTGAGCACGGCCGCGGTGATGGATCTGTGGATCGCGCGCGGCGTGAATTCTCCTGGGCGTGGATGATCGCGGGTCGATCGCACCCGGAAAGCTCGCCGATCTCATCGCGGTGCGTGAGCGATCCGCTGGCGGACGTCGCGGTCCTCGAGCGCGTCGAGCGGGTCATGCACGGCGGTCGCGCCGTCGTGTGAGGTCCGATCGCCGGACAGGCGCCCGCACCTCCGCCGCTCGTCCTTGCCCGCTGCGGACTCCGCCGCTAGCATCTCCGCCCCGATCGACGGGCGACTAACTCAATTGGCAGAGTGCCATGTTCACAGCGTGGAAGTTGCTGGTTCGAATCCAGTGTCGCCCACCAACCCGCCTCTAGCGCGCCGCTCTCACCAGCAGTTTCGAACGATCCGGTCGAGCGCCGCCGCCAGCTCCTGAACGGGCCGTGGAGCCGGCAGGCACCACGCGGAAGCGTGCAGGTCCTTCAGGAGCGGAGGGTAGCGCCGGATCTGGGACCACAGGTCCGTGTCTTCCACCGCGAGCAGGAAGGCGACTTCGCGCAGCGTGCGGCCTTCGAGGCAGCGAGTCGAGGAGCGCTCGACCGATGCCGGCGCGAGCTGGAGCCGATCGACCGCGGCGGAATAGAGCGTCAGGCACGCGACGAGGGAGCGCGGCTCCCGCGGTTCGAGATCGAGCGCCGCGCGTGCGTGCAAGAAACGTTGCTCCGCCGCGAGATCGGACCACCAGCGCTCGACGAACGCAACGTACTCGCGCTGCACGCACGCTCCGAGCAGGACGTTCGCCACCTGGACGTAGCGCTCGCGGGCTTCCTCCATCCGCCCGCGCGACTCGAGGAAGCGAGCGTAGTGGAGCGATGCGATCCACGAGTTCTTCAGCGCGCGGCGGTAGAGCGCTTCCGCCGCGGCGTCGTCGCCTTGCGCCGCGGAGAGATCGGCGCGCACCCGCTCCGCTCCGGACAGCGGGTCGTGTCGCTGCATCGCCGCCGCCGCGCGCAACAGATCCTCCGCGGTGTCGAGGTCGCCGCAACGGATCGCGGCGTCGGCGTGGTACATGGTGAGATAGCCCACGTTCGGCAGCGCTTGGCACGCGTCGCGCAACCGCGGGTACGCGCGAGCCGCGTCCTCGCGGACGAGGTAGAGGACGCCCAAGCCGCTCGCGACCAAGGGATCCGGGGAAGCCGTCGCATCGTGTTGGCGCTCGAACCGCTCCCAATTCGCGAGCGCGTCGTCGACGTTCCCGCGCAAGTACGCCCGCAAACCCGCCGTGCGGAGCGCTTGGCTGTCGTCCGCGGGCGGTTCGATCGGACTCGAAGGCGGGTAGAGCGCCGCGCGGACCGCGTCGTGCTCGGCGCGGATCTCCGCGTCGTCCGGCTTCCATCGCAGCGCGCCTTCGTAGTGCTCGAGGGCCGATTCGAGCGCCGGTCTTCCGACGTTCACGCCGCCGCTCGTTCCCCAGTAGACCGGCACGAAAGTGGCGTTCGCGATCTGGGGATCGAGCAGCGCCAACCGCGCCTCGCGCACGTGTTCGCGCACCCAATCCGGCACGACGAACACGTACACGACCGCGAGCGCCGCCAGCGCGAGCGACGCGATGCTGCCGGCCGCGATCCCCAGCGCCGCGGCGCGGTTTCGACGCAGCAGCTTGAGCGAGCGCGTGGTCAAGCCCGCGGGCCGCGCTCGGATCGGCTGCAGCGAGAGCATGCGCTCGAGATCGTCGGCGAGCTCGTCCGCGGTCGCGTAGCGGCGCGCGCGCTCCGGATCCATCGCCTTGAGCACGATCGTCTCGAGGTCGCGCGGCAGCCGGCGATTCCACGCGCGCAAGGGGACGATCCGGTGATCCTCGATGAGGCGCAGCATCCCCGTCGGAGTCTGCTGCCGTCGCGTTCGCGAGCGGCCGCCGGCGCCGCGCGTCTCGTCGAACGGCAGGTGCAGGGTCAGCGCCTCGTAGAGCGTGACACCGAGCGCGTAAACGTCCGATCGCGCGTCGAGCGTCTCCGACTCGCCGCCGAGTTGCTCCGGAGGCGCGTACGTGAGCGTGCCGACGAAATGTCCGATCTGAGTTAGGGTCTCGTCGACGACGCGCACGAGTCCGAAATCCGAGAGCAACGGCGTGCCGTCGCGGCGCAGGAGCACGTTCGAGGGCTTGACGTCGCGGTGGACGAGACCGGCGCGGTGCAGTTCGCCCAGCGCTCGAGCCAGGGCGACCGCGATGCGGCTGATGAACACGGCGTACGTGTCGCGGTCGACGGACGCGCCGCCGAGAAGCTCGCGCACGTCCTCGAGCGTCGGTTCGACCGGGAGCGATGTGGAATCGTCCGCCGCACCGGGGCGAGCGACGCGGCGCGTCCGCAGGAAGTCGATGAGCTGCCCCAGCGACGCGCCGTCGACCCATTCCATCGAGTACGCGCACGTGTCCCCGTCGGCGATCACGTCGTGCACGGTGATGACGTTCGGGTGGCGCAGCTTCGCGATCGCGCGCGCCTCGCGCAGGAAACGCTCGCGGGCGCGGTGCGAGAGCGCAGAGGTCGCGGGCAGGACTTTCAGCGCGACGCGCCGGCCGGCGAGCGTCTCCTGTCGCGCCAGATACACGGCGCCCATGCCACCGCGACCGATCTCGGCTTCCAGCACGAACCCGGGCACTTCCGGCAGCGCTTCGGGCGCCACCGGCGTCGCCTGATGCGCGGTGCGGACCAGCGCCTCGACGCGGGCTCGGAGGTGCTCGCGCCCTCCGAGCAAGTCTTCGACGCGCACGCTCGACCCGCGCTCGAGCGATTCGACGGCGCGCTCGAACGCGAGATCGAGGAACTCTTCGTCGACGGAGTCCGGCGCTCGCGCTTCTCCGGTCATGACGTCTTCAGCAGGCGACACGCGGGTCGGCGAGCGGCCGGCTCACGCGGGCTTCGGGCCGAGAGCGGCTCGCACGCGTCTCACGTAGAGCTCCGATCCTTTGCGGAAGCGGTGTCGGACCGCTTCGACACCCAGATCCAGGCGCGCGGCGATCTCCTCGGTCGGGCATTGCTCGAAGAGTCGTAGTCCGACGATCTCGCGCAGATCCTCCGGCAGCGCGTCGAGCGCTTGGCGCATCACCTCGGCCTGCTCGCGGTACATCGCGAGCTTGCTGGGCGTGGTCGATCCCACGGGGAAGTCGAACCCGGCCGTCGTCGTGACGCCGGCGCCGATGTCGGGAAAGGGAACCGTCGGCCGGTCCGGCGTGCGTTTGGCGGCCGAGTTCAGATCCGCCGCGTCGCGGATGCGGTGGTCGATGATGGAGAGGAGCCACGATCGAAAGCTTCCGATGCCTCGCCACTCGAACCGCTGCCGGTCGCGCCACGCGTGCAGAAGCGCTTCCTGCAGGACGTCCTCGGCGGTCAGCACCTTCCGCAGATCCGCGCCCATGCGCCGCTCGATCACGAGGAGGAGCGACGCCGGCTGCACGGACTCGATCAGTCGTTCCCACGTGTGCGGAGTCGACGAAAGCAGCGGGCTGGCTTCGTGAGGGCGCTCGGCGTCGTCCATCGCGGAGCCCCGATCGTAGCGGAAGGGAGCGAATCGCGCGTCTCACGGCCGTCTTGGAAGCGGCCCGCCTCGGCGCCTGCGCCGAACAGATGTCGAGGCGGGCCTTCTTCGGCCATCGAAGCGTGCTTGCCTCGCGACGATGGCTCGATCGCGTCCCGGCTACGGGGTCCGCCACTCATTCCGCAAGCGGCGAATGATGGCGGAGTCCTCCGACGACGACAGCTCCCGTTCGTACGATCCACAGCGTGGTGGCGAGAGTCGTCAGTACGATGAGTGAGCGGCGCATGCAGGTCTCCTTTGCGGTCGTACGCGAGCTCGGGCTGACCGAGCCTCACGGAGGATCGAGAGGAAGACCGGGCGCGCATCGTCGTGAATTCCTCGGAGTGTTCCGCCGGCGGGTCACCGGACCGGCGCTTTCGCCACGCGAACCCTGGCCGCGGACGCGAACGTGCGGCGCGAAAGGGAGTCCTGACCATGTCCGTGCGATCACTGTGTGCGCTGACGACGTTGCTGGCGGCCCCTGCGGTTCGCGCCGCGCCGC
The DNA here is from genome assembly GCA_964592795.1 of uncultured Planctomycetaceae bacterium. Lineage (GTDB taxonomy): Bacteria > Planctomycetota > UBA1135 > UBA1135 > JANLUN01. The sequence continues at coordinate 4,163 of CAZQHA010000077.1, forward strand.
AAGGCGTCGCCGACTCCATCGGAGGTCGTTGGAACGCGGAAGTTCGCCTCGAAGGTCAGTCGATGCTCCTCACCCTCGACGTTCGCGCCCGGACCACCGGCGTCGAGGCGCGCATCTCGGTGCCGCACGAGCGAGTCCTCGGCCTGCCGGTGCAGTCCGTCGCGCTCGCCGGATCCGAGCTGTCGTTCCGCATCCCGCACGCCGACCATCCGATGGATTTCGCAGGGAGCGTGCGAGGCGATTCGATCGACGGCAGCTTGTCGATGCTGGGCGATCGCTTGCCCTTGTCGTTCCGTCGCGCAGGACAGATCCCCGAGCCTCCGTATCGCGAGATCGCGGTGACCTTCGAGGGCGCGGGGCGGATGGTCGCGGGATCGTTGCTCCTACCGCCCGGTGACGGACCGCATGCCGTGCTCGCGCTCTTCCATGCCACGAGCACGCCCAGCCGCGACGAGCTCCGCTTCTACGCCGATCTCGCGGCGCGAGCCGGGATGGCGGCGCTGATCTACGACCGGCGCGACGTGCCGCTGGACATCGCGCGACTCTCGCGCGCGGACTTTCTCGCCGTCGTCGCAGACGCCGAGGCCGCGGTCGCATACTTGCGCACGCGCGGCGACGTCGATCGCGCTCGCGTCGGCGTCGGCGGCCTGAGCCAAGGAGCGTGGATCGCCGCGATCGTGACGGAGCGCATCCCGGAGATCGCGTTCGTCGTCGAGCTCTCGCCCCCCGGAGTGCCGCTCTCCGACATCGACGTCTATCAATCGATGCAGCGCGTCGAGCGCGCCGGCGCCGGCGCCGACGCGCTCGCGGAGGCGCGGAAGCTCCTCATCGATCTGCACACGGCGTCGCGTGGCGATTCCGAGGGCACGCAGGACCTGCGCGCTCGATTGGAACGAGCGCGCGCCCAGCCCTGGTCGCGCGTGCTCGACTTGCCCGAGCGCGTGCCCGCCCCGGGCTCCGAGCTTCTGCGCTGGTCGGCGGCGGATCTCGATCCGGCGCGCTACTTCGAGCGCCTGCGCGTCCCCGTCTGGATCGCGTTCGGAGAGCGCGACGAGCGGCTGCCTGCCGCGGAGTCTGCCGCGCGGATACGCGCGGCGCTCGAGCGAGCGGGGAATACGGCGGCGACCCTGCGAACGTATCCAGGCGCGAACCACGCGCTGCTCCCCGCGCCGGAGTTCGAGCGCGAGCTCACGGAGTGGATTCGCGCGCGCATCGCCGCGCGCGACCGCTGAGGTCGGCGGATCGCGTTCCCCGCACTAGGGGTGGGACGTACCACGCAGCGGTAGCCGAGCTCCCCTGACGTTCTGCGCGAGGATGTCGCCGCTGTCGGCGCGATCGTCGCTCCACGCGAGGAACGTCTGGCCGGTCGCGCTCCTCGTCACCGCGAGCCGCGACTTGCCGCTCGGCGTCGTGGCGACCGGAAAGGTCGCGATGTCGACCGCGCCGGAGGAGTGGAAGCGCGCGCCGAAGAGCTGCGCCGCGCCGAATCCGCCCGCGGACCAGAACGCGAACGCACCGCCTCCGGACGCTTGACCGCGGATCAGTCCGAGCTCGGTGCCGCCGAGCGGAAGGAACGCGATGCCCTCCGTTCCCCACGTGCGATTGCCGCTCGCGTCGAACTTCTGCGCGTACAAGCCGAATTGGCTCTGCAGTGAGTTCTGCTCCAACCAGAAGAGGAACGTGCTGCCGGACCCGGCGTCGAATGTGACCGACGGGCTGACGCGCACGCGCGTGGCGTCCGTCGACGCGACGGCGCCGTTGTGCGGGAAGGCTTCGGCGCCGTTCGCGAGCACTCGCTGCGCGTAGCACTGCAGCGGCGCGACGCCGTACCAGCTGAAGACCGCGCCGCCGCTTCCATCCGGCACGAAGCTCGGGAAGTTGCCGATCTGCAGCGAGCCGCCGTCGAACACGGCGACGGGATTCGCGCCCCACAGCGTGCTGCCCGCGGAGTCGAACTTCTGCGCCAGCAGATGGCGCGGCGAGCCGAACGCGCCCGTCTGGTGCACGATCGAGAGGATCACGTCGGTGCCGGCGTCGTGCAGATCGCCCACGGAGTAATCGCCCGCCGGCGGCGTCAGCGTGACGCCCGCGCCCCACAGCGCATTCCCGTTCGCGTCGAGCTTCTGCAGGCGCACGGTCGAGGCCTGCTTCCACGCCACGACCGCGCCGCCGTCGCTCGTGCCGGCGATCTTCGGCGCGGCGACGAAGTCGGCCGTGTTCGTGAGCAGCACGCTGCTCGCACCCCACAAGCGTACGCCGGTGGGCGAGACCTTCGCTGCGCCGATCTGCGTGCCGCCTTGGCTGTCGTCGCGGTTCGCGATCAGCGCATTGCCGGCGCTGTCCGTGTCGAGTCCGTAGTCTTGCGTCGAGCTGAAGCTCGTGTTCATGACGAGCACGCCGTTGTGCGGAAACAGCTCCACCCCCGTGGCCGTGACCTTCTGCAAGCGCGTGTCGTAGCCCGTGCCGATGCCGTCGAACCAGCTCAGGTACGCGCCGCCGTCGCCGGTCGGAGCGAGCTTCGGTTGGACTTGGTCGCTGCCGCCGTCGGCGAGCGAGAGGTTCGTCGCAGGATTGGACGACCACTGCGCGGATGCCGCCGAAGCGACGAGCACGGCGGCGAGTGCGGACGGAACGAGGCGATGAGGGATCGCGTGCATGAGAGTCGAGGTCCGTGTGGGGTGTTGGGAGAACGGCGTCATTCTCTCCGAAGACGCGCAAGTCGGACGGGTGTGCGGCGATTCTTTCTTCGCGACGTCCGGGCGGACGTTCGGAAGCCGCGGCCGCGGGACTCCCGGTCTCGGCGAAGTTCACCTCGCGTATCGATCACGAAGCCGCGCGATGCGGCGATCGCCAACTCGTGCCGTGAGCTGCTCTGTTGCGCGATGAAACGGTCGCCCTTCGCGTTTCACATCGGCTACGAGAGCTACGTGCCGAAGACGCGCGTCATGCTCTACGAAGCCGCCGTCGCCGCGGCGCACGGGCTGGGCGGGGACGCGGCGCTGCGCGCGATCACACTCGACGCCGCGCGGGTGCTCGGGCTCGAGAAGCGCCTCGGCAGCCTAGACGTCGGCAAGGACGCCGATCTCGCGCTCTACGACGGCGATCCGTTCGAGTACACGACGCACTGCACGGCGACGGTGATCGACGGCGTGGTCGCGTTCGAGGGCGCGCGCTAGTCGGGCCAGCGTGACGCTCGGGCTCCCTCCCCGTCGACGCTCGGGTGTCGCGGAAGTCGACCGCATGACGTCATGGGCAGTCCGCGCGCCCGGCAGCTCCGCCGCGGCGCCGCTCCCCCGAATGTCGCATCCGGCGAAGGAAAAGTCGGAATGCGCGACAGATCGGCGCCGGCGCTGCTCTTGGGCCTGCGTGGGGACGAGGCTCTGCCTCCGATGTGGCGGATCCTCCGCCGTTGGCCGCCCCGCGCTACACAACTTCTCAGAGGAAACAACATGCAGTCAGCGAAGAATGTCTTGATCGCCGCCGGTTTCATCGGAGCCGTGGTCGCGTTCCAGTTCGTGCCGGAGGCCGCCGTTCATGCGCAAGGGAACGGCAACGGGAACGGCGCGACGAAGGACGTCATCGTCGTGAACGGTCCGCTCAGCCCCGTGCCCGTCACCGGTCAGCTCTCGGTCACGGGCACGACCACGATCGCCGGAAACGTCCAAGCGTCGCAGCACGGATCGTGGTCCGTCGGCCAAAGCGGCCCGTGGACGGTCAAGATCGATCCCGCGCAGAACGCCGTCGCGGTCGCGTCGACGCCCGCGTTCTTTCACGACACGGGCTTCGGCGTGATGAACGACAACGCAGTCGTCGAGCTCGGTCCGTACGACATGAGCGCGGTGAGCAACCTGCGCGTCAGCGGTCGAGCCGTCAACGGCGACATCATCGTCCAGGTCATGCTGATCGTGGAGCCCGCGTTCCCGATCCTGCTCGACCAGTGGACGATCTCGGGCGAGGACGGCGCGACGTCGGGCACGCGCGTCTACCCCGTCCCGGGCAAGAACGTTCTCGTGCGCTTGACCGAGAGCGGGCCGGGCGGCTCGAACTACCACATCGTGCTGTCGGGACGCTGAGCGCGCGCTTGCGATAGCGCGTCGCGAACGTCGATCGCTCCGTACCTCTCCTCACAGAGCGTCGTCGAGGGTCTTCGGTCGACCCTCGGCGACGCCGACTGTCGACACCTGGGCATTCGGGTGCGTGCTGTACGAGTGCTCGACGGCTGTGGGCCCCTCTCGCGGGCGCGATGGCCGAGGTGGATCGCGTGCCGTGCGCCCTTGCCGCGCCTCGAACGGCATGGGAATCGTCCACTCGGACGCATCCGGAGCCGGCAGCCGAGCGAATACCCCGAGTGAGGCCCAACCATGTCCCGATTCTCCTTCCGCGCCGCCGTCACCACGGCCGGCGCCTTGCTCGCGAGCTGCACCGGCGTCTTCGAGAAGTCCGTCACGACGACGCCCGCCGCGGCCGCGAAGACTCTGCACGCGTTCACGGTGGAGGAGATCGACGGGAAACCGCGCGACCTCGCGTCGTGGAAGGGGAAGGTCGCGCTGGTCGTGAACACCGCCAGCGAGTGCGGCTTCACGGATCAGTACGAGGGGCTGCAGGAGCTGCAGACGCGCTACGGCGCGCGCGGCTTCGACGTGCTCGCCTTCCCGAGCAACGACTTCGGCGGCCAGGAGCCGGGCACGAGCGCGCAGATCCAGGAGTTCTGCTCGACGCGCTTCAACGCCACGTTCCCGCTGTTCGCGAAAGTCGGCGTGAAGTCCGGGGCCGGTCAGTCGCCGCTGTACGCGTGGCTGGGCGAGGCGACGGGCAAGCTGCCCGGCTGGAATTTCGGCAAGTACCTCGTCGGCAAGGACGGCAAGCCGATCGCGTTCTGGCCCAGCACGACGACGCCGCTCGATGCGGAGGTCGTGAGCGCGATCGAGAAGGCGCTGGCGGCGGGTTGAGACGCGGAGAGCGGACGCACGCCGTATCGGGCGATCGCAACGATGAAGGGGCTCGCGCTGCCGTGGCTGTTGATCGAGATCGACATGGAGGCGCGCTCTGGACGCTGACCTCACCGTTCATCCTCGTGTCGAGGACGGACTCGATGCAGCGGAAGAGCTGCGAGCCTGGGGCGGGAGCGCGTCGATCGCTCGCGCTAGGCTAGTTCCCGATCCTGCGCGGGGAGCCGTGTCGAAACCGCGCGCGCGACCTGAACTCGCTCGAACGAGCGCCCAGCTCCGCGCCATCGACACCGCGTGACGATCGAGAGGATCCGCCTCGCTTGCAAGCGGTCGTTCCGAGTTCGTGGGTGAGTTACGATCCGTCGCATGTCCGAACGAACCACACAAAGCCTTCAAGACCGTTATGCGCCGAGCAACAAGTGCTTCGGTTGCGGTCCCGCCAACGCGAAGGGTTTGCGCATCCAGAGCAAGGTCGACGGCGATCGCGTCGTCGCCGAGTGGACGGCGCAGGAGCATCACGAGGCATTCCCCGGGATGCTCAACGGCGGGATCATCGGCGCGCTGCTCGACTGCCACAGCAACTGGACGGCGGCTTGGCACTTGATGAATGCGCAGAAACTCTCGACGCCGCCGAGCACGGTGACGTCGGAGTTCCACGTGAAGCTCAAACGGCCGACGCCGTCGAAGGAGCCGGTGCGGCTCGTCGCCAAGGTCGTGGAGTCCGAAGGCGATCGCGCCGTCGTCGAGGCCGAGATGACGTCGGGTGGAAAGGTGACCGCGACGTGCCGCGGAGTCTTCGTCGCCGTGCGCGAAGGGCACCCGGCATTCCACCGCTGGAACTAGATCGGCCCGCGGACGACTCGCGCTGCTCGGGCGCTCGTACCGGGCGAGCTCAGGGGGTTCCCCACTGCATGCGGAGGTACGCCAAGTTCGCGTTGTCCTCGGGAGGCGTGAGCTCGCGGTTGTAGACGATCCATTCGCAGATCGCGCCGTAGAACATCCCCGTATTGAACGACTGGCCGTTGAAGCCGACGCGCGGAATCTCGTTGGGTGTGTAGTTGGCTCCGGTGCCGACGCTGACCGGAGCGCCGCCATCGACCGAGATCGACAACACGCCGCCGTGCCGCTCGACCTTGTATACGTGGAGTGTGGCATCGCCGCTCGTCATCGGCGCTTCGACGAAGTCGTAGGGCGCCGGGGCGGTGGGTCGGTGGAGACCGATGGCTCTTCCATTGCCGCCGTTGCTCCGGACCGCCACGGCGATGTTGTCGAACTCGATGGCGGTCCCGTTCGAGGAGATGCTCGGGCCGGTGTTGTCCGATTGCAGTGCGTGCGCGTACATCACGATGTACACGGTGGAATGGCTCGGCGTGATGTACGCGGTGGACGGCAGCGAGCCCACGAGGGATCGAACTTGCGACTGACCCGGAAACCAAAGGTACGGGCGCCCCGCTCCGAGGAATCCATCGTCGAACCACTGCGGTCGGTTGCCCGGGAACTCGAAGTTGTTGAACGTCCCGCCCGCGCTGCCTCGGTTGGCGCAGGACACCACGTCGGAGCCGCTTCCCCCGGGCAGAAGGCTCATCTGTTCGACGTGCTTGGCGCTGACCCAGGCCGTGGGGTTCCCGATCGGCTTGAAGGGCGCCGCGGTCGTGCCGCTCCGGTTGGCGAGCCCCTGAACCGCTTGCACCGGCAGCAACATCTCCCCGGAACCGGCGATCGCGCTCGTCGGAACGGGATGCACGGGCCGAGCGCTGGCCCCGGCGGCGAGAAACGATATGGCGAGAGTGGCAAGTGCGAAGAACGTGCGACGCATGAAAATCCTCCTTCCAGTACGAGATGCAGCTCGGAACCGCGGGCTTCAGAGATGCGGAGAGGAAAACCCGTCGCGGAGCGTCGCGAATTCCGTCCAACGCGCGCCGACGGCTCGGGTGGCGATCGCCTGGCGGTGAGCCGCTGAACCTCGAGCTCGGCGTGCTCGAGCTCGGCTGCGGCTCAGCCGGCGAACAATTCGCCTTGCTTGAACGTCGGCTTCGGCGCGTCGGGCTCGGCCGTCTCGTCGAGGTCGATCCCGAGGCGGCGGCACGTGATCTCGAACATCTGCCGCACGGCGTGCCACCGCGGTCCGTGACCGACCATCCGCTCGCCGAAGTCGCTGCGGTTCATCCTCCCGGCGCGCATCTCGAGGATCGCGGACTCGATCTTCTTCGCGCGGTCGGGGAAGGCTTCGGCGATCCGCTCGCGAAACACCGGCAGGACTTCGGCCGACAGCCGCACGGGCGTCATGAACGCGCTCGTCGCGCCGGCCGTCCGCGCCTGATCGAGGAGCGCGGCGACGTCACTGTCGTTCAGTCCGGGGATCAGCGGCGAGATCGAGATCCCCGTGGGGATCCCCGCCTCGGAGAGGAACCGCATCGTCTCGAATCGTTTCGACGGCGAGCTCGCTCCAGGCTCGATCTTGCGGCCGATCTCCTCGCGCGCGAAAGGAATCGAAAGGTAGACGTGCGCCGACGCCGCGCGCGCGAGCTTCGACAGCACGTCGATGTCGCGTCGCACGAGCGCACCTTTCGTGATCAGCGAGATCGGGTTCTTGTGCGCGAGGCAGACCTCGAGGCACCGCCGCGTCAGCGCGTAGCTCGCCTCGAGCGGCTGATAGCAGTCGGTGTTGCCCGAGAACACGATCCTCTCGCGCTTCCACGAACGCCGCGCGAGCTCGCGCTCGAGCACCTCGGGCGCGTTCACCTTGACGACGATCTTCCGATCGAAGTCCGTACCGGCACCGAAGCCCAAGTACTGGTGCGTCGGTCGCGCGTAGCAGTACGCGCACGCGTGCATGCATCCGCGGTAGGGATTCACGCTCCAGCGGAAGCCGACGTCCGGGCTCGTGTTCTCGGAGAGAACGGAGCGCGCGTCCTCTTCGAAGACTTGCAGCTCGGCCTGCGGCGGCTCCTCGAGCCACTCGGTGTGGATCGTCTGCCAGGGGTTCGGCGGATTCGAGACCGGCCGCGGCACCTACATACCTACGGGCAGAAGCGCACGCGCAGCCCGTTGCTGGCGTTGAAGCCGGCTCCGCCGGCCGCGGCATTGCGGTACCAGTACTGGAAGAAGAGCTCGACGTTCGGCGCCGCGATCGACGGCGGCGCGTGGACGTCGAACACGCGCGTGTTGACGCCCGCTCCGCTCGCGGGCGTCATCGGCAGGAGGCGCACGAACGGGCCTTGCACGCAACCCCAGCCGTTGCCGACGGGAACCGGATCCTGCGAGCCCAGGCCGTAGAAGAAGAAGCCGTTCGAGAACGGCGGCGTGCCGGAAGCGGTCAGCACGAGGTCGTTCGCGGCGATGCTCGACGAACCCTGCCAGCCGATCTGTGCGCCCGGTCCGACCGAGTTCGGCGCCGAGATGCAGTACGTCTCGATGGGAACGCCGCCCGGCGCGACCTGGAAGTCGACGGTCTGCGTCATGTACTGCGCGCGCGCGACCTCGTCGCGCACGAGCGTCGTGTCGTCGGTCACGGTGACGGAGACCGTCGAAACGCATCCGATCAGGTTGAGCGTCGAGAGATCGAGCGTCAGGCCGGTCGCGCCGGCGATCGGCACGCCGTCGAGCGACCATTGGACGTCGAGAGAGTGTCCCGTCGGAACCATCGGTGTCACGGAGAGCGTCTCGGTTCCGTTGTACGTGACGAACGGGTCCGACGACGCGTCGATCGGATCGACGATCTTGTAGATCTCGATGATCAGCTTCTCGATCGACGGCGGATTGAACGGCCGGCCGAGGTTGCGCATCAGCGAGTTGTTCGACGGGCGGTAGACGCCGAACTGGCTGTACACGCAGCCTTCGAAGGTCGACACGAGCCCGTCCTGCGAGGGGATGTTCACGCCCAGCCAGCGCGCCCACTTCGAATTCGCCGCCGCCATC
>CAZQHA010000078.1:0-13007 GCA_964592795.1 uncultured Planctomycetaceae bacterium
CTTCCACCTCGAGCTGGCGCGGGAGACGAAGCTCCTGCCGAGTCAGCTCGAAGCCGCGCTCACCGAGCTCGTGGGCGGCGGCCTCGTCACCGGCGACGCGTTCAGCGCGATGCGCAGCTTGTTCCCGCCGCGCCGTCACGGCCGCCGACGGACGGAGCCTCCGATGCCCACCGGCCGCTGGAGCTTGGTGCGCACAGAGACCGCCGACTCGATCGAAGTCGTCGCGCGCACGCTGCTGCGCCGCACCGGGGTCGTGTTCCGCCGAACGCTGATGCGCGAGAAGATCCCGGTCGCGTGGCGCGATCTCGTCGCCGTGTACCGTCGCATGGAAGCGCGCGGCGAGATCCACGGCGGGCGGTTCGTCGCGGGGTTCCACGGTGAACAGTACGCGCTCAAGGAAGCGGTCAGCGAGCTTCGAGCGTCGCGCAAGGAACCGATCGCAACCGACGTGCGCGTGATCGCCGGCGATCCGCTCAACTACTCGGGGATCTTGACGCCCGAGGAACGCGTCGCGTCGAACGCCTTGCGCCGGGTGACCGTCGCACCGGCCTCGATCGCGGAACCGCATTAGGCGCGCCGTCCACGGGCGGCGTGGGACGCGCGTCTTCCGCGCGGGCTCGAGAAGCTAAGGTCGACGCGCAGCTCGTGTCGACAGGGCCTCTCGTCCGGGTGCGCGGGCTCGACCTTCGGAGCGCGGTGGTCGTGGCGCGCCGCCGACAGCGAATGAGCCCGCCAACCCTCTCGCTCAGCGCACCTGCAGCGGAGTCGCTCGTGTTCGACTTCGCGGGGCCCTGGGGGACCGCGCTCGCGACGAGCCTCGTCGCGAGCGTCGCAGCGCTCGCGCTCGGAATCTGGTTGCGCCGCCGCATGCGGCGGGACGCACTCCTCGCGGGCAAGCGGGCGCCGATGGGCGCCGTGCGGGGCCTGCGCCCCACGCTCGCGTTGGCGCTGCTCCTGCTCTTCGCCGCGCTGGCGGTGCTCTGCCTGCGCAACCCGACCGCGCGCCGAGACGCGGCGGAGCTCCGGCGCTTCCGCGGAGAGGCGAGCCTTCTCGACGAACGGCTGACCATGTCCGCGCGGCTCGCCGCGGCTTCCGGCCAGGAGCACTGGGAGACACGGTATCGAACGGCCGAAATCGAGCTGGCGCGAGTCCTCGAGAGCTGCGACGCGCTGCTCGAGCAAGTCCTCGGTCCCGAGGCCGACGAGGCGCGCCGCGGCGTCGAGGCCACGAGCCGCTACAACGATGCGCTCATCGAGCTCGAGAACGCGTGCTTCGCGCTCGTCCGGGAGGGTCGCCGCGACGCGGCCTTCGACACCGTGCTCTCGAACGAGTACGAGGAGCTGAAGCGTCTGTACGCGGACGCGGCGGCGCGGTCGGAGGACGCGATCGAACATCTGGTCGATCGAGCGATCGCGCGCGACGAGCGGCTGGCCATCGCCGCGACCGTGCTCGCGGGCCTCGCGACCGTCGTCATGACCGCCGGGATGTCGCTCCTCGCACGCGCGCTCGCGCGGCACACGGCCGAGCTCGCCCGCGCGCGCGACGACGCGGAGAGGGCCACTCGCGCGAAGGCGGAGTTCCTGGCGAACATGAGCCACGAGATCCGCACGCCCATGAATGCGGTCATCGGCATGACCGGGCTCTTGCTCGACACGAAGCTGTCGCCGGAACAACGCGAGTCGGCCGAGATGGTGCAGAAGAGCGCGGACGCGCTACTGAACTTGATCAACGACATCCTCGACTTCTCGAAGATCGAAGCCGGCAAGCTAGCGCTCGAGACGCTCGATTTCGACGTGCGCGAAGTCATCGAGGACACGGCCAGCATGCTGCGGCAGCGCGCGGTCGCCAAGCGGATCGCCCTCACGACCGACATCGCTGCTGATCTGCCGGCGCATCTCCTCGGGGATCCAGGTCGGCTGAGACAGGTGCTGCTCAATCTGGCGGGGAACGCCGTCAAGTTCACGACGCACGGCGGTGTGCGCATCACGGCGCGCGCGAACCCGGCGACGGCGCAGTCGGTGGTCGTCTCGTTCGAAGTGCACGACACGGGGATCGGCATCCCGGCCGATCGGATCGCCCAGCTGTTCCAGCCCTTCGTCCAGGTCGACAGCTCCACGCAGCGCCAATTCGGCGGAACGGGTCTGGGCCTTGCCATCAGCCGGCAGCTCGTCGAGCTGATGGGCGGAGAGATCGGTTGCGAGAGCGAGCTCGGCCGCGGCTCGTCTTTCTGGTTCAGGATCCCCTTCGCCCTGCGCGCTCCTGAGCCGCGCGAGCAGGTGGAGCACGCGATCATCGCCGCCGCGCGTTCGCCGATCGAAGCACGCGCGACTCGGCCGGTGCGCGTGCTCGTGGCCGACGACAACCCCGTCAACCAACGCGTGGCGCAAAAGATGCTCGAGAGACTCGGCTACCGCGCGGACGTCGTCGGAAACGGGCACGAGGTGATCGACGCCCTGTCCCACGTTCCATACGACATCGTGTTGATGGACTGTCTGATGCCCGAGATGGATGGATTCGAAGCCACGCGCGCGATCCGATCGGGCCCTGCGCCGGCGCGCGACGTGCGCATCGTGGCGTTGACCGCGAACGCGATGGCGGGCGATCGCGAGCGCTGCATCGCGGCCGGGATGGACGACTACGTCTCGAAGCCGATCCGTACCGAGGAGCTCGAGCAGGCCTTGATGCGCAATCTGGACGCGGCGGCGCGCGTCCAACAGGCGAGTTGACGCGCAAGAGCGGACTCCGGAACGCGCCCACGGAGAATCGCGCGGTCGAGCCGGCCTAGCTCGCGCGGGCGAGCGACCGCGCGTCAGTTCGTCGGCCCCGTCGCCGAGGTCGGCTGCGGCGTCGCGCCCGCTTTCGTGCGCGCGTCGAGACGCGCGGCTCGATCCTTCTCGTGATCCGGGTGGTAGCGCCCGAGGAGGAGCCCCTCCTCGGGATCGTGGAAGAGCGCGGCGTTCGCCTGCACCGCGAGATCGCGTGAGGGATCCGCCACGGACGTGACGAGCTGGTTCACGAGCGCGCCGGCGAGCATGCCGACGATGCTGCCGTCGCCGCTCGCGTTCGAGCTCGCGCTGGCCTCGTGCGCGCCGCGCCAGAGCACCTCGCCCGACTTCACGTCGACGAGCCGTCCTTCGATCCCGACGGTCGTCGTCGAGTCGATGACTTGGTAGCTCGTCCCCCACTTCTTGACCGTCATGTAGAGGACCGCGTCGGCGCCGAAGATCTCGCCCAGCTTCGAGAGCGACACGTCGTGCATCTCACCCGGAGTCGGCAGCCCGTTCTCGCGCATCATCCCGTCGACCATCGCGACGGGGAACACGTAGTACCCGCGCTCCGCGAGCGGCTGCGAAGCCGTCGACAGCCACGCATACGACGCCTGCACCTCGGGCGACTCGTCGAGCGGCGGCAGCACGAGGATCGAGCTCGGCATGTGATCGAGGTAGAGGCCGTAGTCGTACACCGTCGCCTTCGTCGATTCGCACGAAGCGACGCCGGCGAGGAGGAGCGCCAGGGCGCCGGGGCGCATCACGATTTCATCCTCCGCAGCACGCCGTCGATGAACACCGCGCTCTCGGGATACGCGGCCTTCTCGGCTTCGAACTCGGTCTTGGCCGAGTCCGGGTTGCCGGACAGGTAATAGAGGTAGCCGAGGTGCGCGTGGACCCCCGGCGCGATGGGCCGGCCTTCGACGAGATCCTTCTCGATCTCGCCCGAGAGCTTGCGGATGTCCTCGACGAGGTCGGTGCGGTCGGGGTCTTGGAGCAGGTGATACGCCGACTCTTCGTAGCTCTGCCAGTGGTAGATCGTCTTCGTGCTCTCGCACGCGCAGAAGAACGGCGTCGAGCAGAGGATCGCACCGGCCAGCGTGACGCGGGGCGGGATCACGGCTTCTTCACGGGCGACCACGCGCCGCTCTCGAGCCCCACGACGAGCTTGTTCACGCCGTCGACGATCGACGAGTTGAGCACCTTGCCGTTGAGCGTGGAGTCGTAGCCGCTCGTCGATCCGAAGCCGAGCACCTCGCGGTCGGAGAGCGCGTACTCACCCGCGCCCTGCACCGAGTACACGATCTGCGACGTCTTCACGTCGACCACGTTCAGCGACACGACCGAGTAGGCGGTCTGCGTCTTCGAACGCCCGCCGATGCCGAAGAGCTGCTCGTCGCCGGTCGTCTTGCGGCCGAACTCGGTCACTTCGCCAGTGATCACCACCTCTGCGCCGGTGAGCGCTTGCGCCTCTCCGGAGATCGCGCTCTCCTTCGCGATCTCGTCCATGTTGTCGCGGTCGACGAGGTTGAACCGGTTCGACTGCGAGAGGTGCGTCTTGAGGATCGTCTTGGCTTGGTTGCCGAGGCGGTCGGGCCCCTCGGAGAAGATCCCGCGCATGTAGGGCGAGGTGTTCGCGAACTTGCCGATCGCGAGCGCGTACCTCGGACCGTTGTAGTTGGTTTGGTAGGTCGCTACCGCTTCCTTCGTGACGGTCTTGTGGCTCTCGGTCGCGCTGCAGCCGGCGGCTGCGAGAAGAGCCACTCCGCACAGCAATGCGCTCGCCAGCGTTCGACGCTCGTTCATGTTCTCACTCCCTCGCGAAACCCGGTCGCGGCGCCCCCGCGCGGGATCGCATCGGGGCGCGACTCTAAGTGCGCCCCTCCGATCCGGCAAGCGATGCGACGCGGGCCGGTCGTCTCGGCGACGCCGGCCCGTGTCGCAGGGACCTCACGGGCACCAGCGAACGTGCACGCCGTTCGTCAGGTTGTACGTCGCCGGAGTGCAGTACGCAGCCGCGTTGCGGAAGTACGCTTGGTAGTCGCGCACCGAGCCCATCTCGGTGACGAACCCCTTGACCGACACGGGGATTCCGCCCGGCGGCGGGTAGCTGACCGCGCCGAAGGCGGGCAGCGTTCCAAGTCGAACGATCGGACCGCCGGCGCACGACAGTCCATCGCCATTGACGAGACCGAGACCGCCGTTCACTTGCTCCGTGCCTTGGAAGAAGACGACCGTCGTGAACGGCGGCAGCGAGCTCGCGTCGAGTGAGAGGTTCTGTGCGGTGAGGCTCGTGGTCCCCGAAGCGTTGAGCGATCCACCGGTACCGAACGAATGGAGGCAGCCGGACACCGATCCCGCGGGGGCCGGCGCGCACGGGCACGGCGTGCCCGAGTTGTCGCCGTGGCAGAACGTCGAGATCGTCGGACCGCTGAGGATGGCCGACGCCTCGTAAGCTCCGATGTCGCACGGCGCGACGCGCAGCTGACCGCGCTGGTCGGTGACGAGCGGCGTGCCGCCGATCGTGTCGCACGCTCCTTGGTCGAGCGCGGCGGTGCACGTGAGCATGATCGCGTGCGTCTCCGTGACGCCGCCGTTGTTCTGGAGCGGGCCGAGCATCGGATCGAGCGGCACCGCGACCGAGCCCGCGTGATTTCCCGGAGCGCTCATGAGGAGGCACGTGCCGTCGGAGTCGAGGTTCGATCCGTGCGACGTCATCGGCGTCGTCCCCGCGAAGTTCTGCGTCGCGAGCCCGAATCGATTGCCGGCGATGAGGGTGCTCTTCACCAGCACGGGGCCCGTCGAGTACACGCCGGCCCCGCCGACCGAGCTCGTGTTCATCGCGACCGTGCACGAGTTCATCTCGGCCGGTCCGACCCCGGAAAAGCGCAAGCCCCCGCCCGTTCCGCCGAGGGCGTTGTTCGAGCTGATCGTGCTGTTGAGTCCGCGAAAGCCCGCGCCGACGTACACGCCCGCGCCGCCGAGCGAACCGGTCGAGGTGTTGCGGCTGACGGTGCTCCGCTCGAGTTGCACGTCACCGAAGTCGGCGATGCCGCCCCCGAACGACGCCGTGTTCGAGTCGATCGTGCAGTCGATGAGGCTCGCGCCGCCCAGCGCCGTCACGTTGATCGCGCCGCCTCCGTTCGCCGCGACGTTCGAGCGCAGCACGGACCCGAAGCTCGAATAGCTGGACCCGGCTTCGACGCTCACGCCGCCGCCGTTTCCGCCGCCCGTCGCGGTGTTGAACTCGAACGTGCTCGTGCCCACGGAGACCGATCCGCGTGTGCTGATCGCCCCGCCGTTCGGAGCCGTGTTGGAGTTGAAGAGGCAGCTCGCGACGGTCGCAGCGGCTCCGGGCTCGAGCCGCAGCGCGCCGCCGCGTTCCGTGGCCGAGTTCGACATGAAGAGGACACCGCTGAAGATCACGCCGCTGGACGCGGCCACATACGCCCCCCCGCCGCTTCCCAGCGCGGTCGTGAAGTTCGAGACGATGTCGCCGCCGGTCATCGTGAGCGGACTTGCCACGTAGATTCCCCCACCGGTCATCGCTTGGCTGTCCATCAGCGTGACGTTCGTGAGCGTGAGCTTGCCGCCTTCGTGTCGGATGCCGCCGCCTCGCCCGCCCCCGGCGCGTCCGCCGCGGATGATCAAGTCCTTGAACTCGATCTCGACCGTCGGCGCGAGCGTGCCGAGCAAGTGGAAGACGCGCTCGGGGTGACCGCCGGCCGCCAGGGGCGCGGCGTCGATCACGGTGAGCGCCGGGACGCCGCGCACCTCGAGCTTGGTCAGGAATCCCGGGTAGACGTCGAGATCTCCGTGCTCGCAGTCGTCGTCCGTCCCCCAATGATCGATGCCGTACGTCGTCGCGCCGAGCTGGACGACGTACCACCCGCCCCAGAAGTTCGCGAGCTGCAACGCGGCGCGCAGCGTGCACTGACTGCCGGCGAGCGTGTTGTCGGCGTCACACTGGCCGTCGAAGAAATCGAAGTCCTCGAGATCGCGCGAGTCGTTGACGTTGAGCGTCACCTGGCCAAATGCCGGCGCGGCACACAGCACCGCGGTGAGCGCGAGCGCCGGTCGGAGGAGTCTTTGGAGATCGAGTTTGCGGAACATGTCCGTGCCCCTTTGCATCTTTGGTGGCCTGTCGCATGGAGCGGGCGGACCGCTACGGCGCCGTCCGACTTGCCGCTCGTCACGGGGCAGTGCGACAATCCGGCGCCGCGAGGCTGATGAATTCGGGGGAGGCGATGCCGCAAGTCGCTCGAGATCACGTAACCCAAGTCCTGCACGCGGTTCGCGCGGGCACGACGAGCGCGGAGGACGCCGCGGACGCGCTCCTGCCGCTCGTCTACGACGAGCTCCGCCGGCTGGCCCACGCCCGCCTCGCCCGCGAGTCCGCCGGTCAGACGCTCCAGACGACCGCGCTGGTCCACGAAGCGTATCTGCGCCTGGTCGGAGACGAGGACCCCGGCTGGAACGGCCGCGCGCACTTCTTCGGCGCCGCGGCGCGCGCGATGCGACGGATCCTCGTCGAGCGCGCGCGCAGCCGCTCCCGCTTGAAGCGTGGCGGCGATCTCGCGCGCGAAACCTGGGACGAGCCGGCCGCGGTCGGGTCCGAGCCGTCGCTCGACCTCCTGGCGCTCGACGAGGCGCTCGATCGACTGGCCGCGCACGACGCGCGCAAGTCGGAAGTCGTCCTGCTGCGGCACTTCGCCGGGCTGGAGCTGGCGGAGATCGCGTCGGCGCTGCAGGTCTCGATCGCGACCGTCAAGACGGACTGGAGCTACGCCCGGGCGTGGCTCCACCGCGAGCTCGCGCGCGAGCCATGACCACGACGTTCGAGCTCAAGGTCCAGGCCATCTTCGCCGAGCTCAGCGAGGTCGAGTCCGGGCAGCGCGAGCGCCGCCTGATCGAAGCGTGCGGCGGAGACGAACGTCTGGAGGCCGAGGTGCGCTCGCTCCTCTTGCACCACGAGAGCGCGGCGCGATTCCTCGACACGCCGGCGATCGTCGAGTCGCTCGGCGAGCGCGGCTGCGTCGCCGAACGCCCGCTGCGGATCGGGTCGTACGAGGTGCTGAGCGTGCTCGGTGAAGGCGGCATGGGCGTCGTGTACCTCGCGCGTCAGGAGAATCCGCGCCGCACCGTGGCGTTGAAAGTCCTGCCGCCGTGGTCCGCGGGGCCCTCCGGCGCGAAGCGGTTCGAGCGCGAGGCGCAACTGCTCGGCCGCCTGCAGCACGCGGGCATCGCGCAGATCTTCGAAGCCGGCGTCGCGGACACCGGCTTCGGACCTCAGCCCTACTTCGCGATGGAGCATCTCGACGGCGTGAGCCTGCTGCGCTACGCGAGCGAGCACACGCTCGCCATCGACGCACGCCTGCGACTGTTTGCCGACGTGTGCGACGCGGTCCAGCACGCGCACGAGCGCGGCGTCCTCCACCGCGATCTCAAGCCGGGCAACGTGCTCGTGGTCGAGACGTCGGGGGGACCGCAGGCCAAGGTGCTCGACTTCGGCATCGCGCGCGCCGTGGACGACGACGCATACGGAGACACGCTGCGCACCGGCGCCGGCCAGATCCTGGGAACACTCGCGTACATGAGCCCGGAGCAGTCGAGCGGCACGTCCGAAGCGGTGGACTTCCGCTCCGACGTGTACTCCCTGGGCGTGCTGGGGTACGAGCTCGTCGGCGGAAGGCTGCCGCTCGACGTGGCCAACCGATCGCTGACCGACGCGGTGCGAGCGATCCGCGAGGTCGACGCGCCGCCGCTCCGATCGATCGCGCCGCACGTGCATGGCGACGTCGAGACGATCCTGACGAAGTGCCTCGAGAAGGACCCGGTGCGGCGGTACAGCTCGGCCGCCGAGCTCTCGCGCGACGTGCGGCGCTTTCTCGCGCACGAGCCGATCGAAGCGCGACCCCAGAGCCGCATCTACGTCGTTTCGAGGTTCGCGCGACGACATCGAATGCTGGTCGGAAGCGCTACAGCCGTGTTCGTGGTGCTCGTCGCCGGGATCGCTGGCACGAGCTGGCAAGCCGTGCGCGCATCGGATGCAGCGCGCCTCGCGAGCGACGAGGCGACGCGCGCGAACGACGCGACCGCGCTCGCGCTCGAGCGGTTGCGAGACACCGAAGCGGCGCGGAGCCGCGAGGCCGAGGAGCGGCGCAACGCGGAACGAGCCACCGCCCGCGCCTCGGGAGTGTCCAGGTACTTCCTCGAGATGCTCATGCAGGCACGTCCCTCGCGTCCGGGCGAGACGGGCCCCGAAGTGCGGCTCATCGACGTCGTGGACCGCGCGGCGGCGACGCTTCCCGGCCCGCTGGCCTCCGAGCCCGACGTCGAGGCCGACGTGCACTACGTGCTCGGGAAGATCTACCGATCGCTCGGAGCGCTCGCGTCCGCCGGGCACGCGTTCAGGCGCTGCGTCGAGCTGCGCCGCAGCGCGCACGGCGGGGACGATCCCCAGGCGTTCGACGCGCTCGCGTCGCTGGGAGCGGTGCACGTGCGACAAGACCGCTTGGTCGAGGCCGAGGTCGAGCTGACGACGGCGCTCGAAGGCTTGACGCGCGGGCTCGGCACGGACCATCCGACGCGTCTCGATTGCCTGGAGAACCTGGGCCTGCTGCGGAAGCGGCAAGGTCGCTCGAGCGAAGCCGTCCGCGGGCTGCGCGAAGCGCTCGAGCTGCGCGCGCGACGCGATGGCGAAGAGAGCGCTGCATGGGGAAGCGCGGCGGGTCAGCTCGCGGCGGCATTGATGGACTCCGGCGAACTGGAGGAGGCGGAGGAGCTCTTGGAGCGCTCGCTCTCCATCGCCGAAGCGGCGGACGGCGCTCTCCATCCCGACACGCTGACCCAGCTCGGCAACATGGCGTCCTTGCTCAGGTTGGGCGGCCGGCCCGCCGAAGCCGAAGCGTGGTACCGGCGCGCGCTCGCAAGCTCCGAACAGGTCCTCGGAAAGGAGCACATCGAGACGGTGACCCTCTTGAACAACCTGGCCGGCTCGATCGCGGAGCAAAACCGGCCGGCGGACGCGACGCCGCTGCTCGAAACGGTCGTCGAGCGGTGCACGCACAGCCTGGGCCGGGAACACGGCGACACGATCGTGGCCGTCGGCAACCTGGCGCTCGCGTTGGATCAACAGGGCCGGTTCGCCGAGGCCGAGCCCTTGCACCGCCGCGCATCCGAATCGGCGGATCGAGTGCTCGGCCCGCTCGATCCGCGCACCTTCGGGGCGAAGTACAACCTGGCGACGCTGCTCCTGCAGACTTCTCGCGCCGAGGAAGCGCTCCCCCTCTTCCGGGAGGTCGCGCGCGACGCCGGGGAGGTCCTGCCGCCCGACCACTTCAATCTCGCACTCTTCGAAGCGGCCGTCGGCGCTTGCTTGATGCGCCTGGGTCGGTTCACCGAAGCGGAGCCCCACATGCTCAGCGGATACGAGACGATGGACCGCTCGCTCGGCGCATTTCACCCGCGAACGCGTCAGGCGGCCCAGCGGCTCACCGAGCTCTACGACACTTGGGGTCAGGCGGAGAAAGCAGCGGAGTGGAGGTTGCTCGCGGAGGTCCGAGCTCAGTGACGCGCTCGCGCTCCGAATCGACGGCGGCGGTCACGGGTCGATTTGGGTTCGACCCGTGACCGCCGCGAGAGAAAGCAGGCCTTCGGTGTGCCGCAGAGGTTGCCGCTCTACGGCGTGCCGTAGATGTTGAACGTGTAGTTCGTCCACGTCGCGACGTCCGTCGCCGCGCCGTCGTGGATCTTGATCGTCCACGTTCCGGCCGCGTCCTCGTCCCAGTGCCGCCGCGACGTGAAGATGTAGTTCACGTAGTTGTCGGTCGGGTCCGCGCGGACTGCGGCAAGCAGCGACTGCGTGCCCGACGGCGACGTGACGAGCACCTGCAGGTCGCCGACGTACGTCATCGTGATGTTGAGGACGAGCTCGACGCTCTCGACGTTGAAGGACGGCGCGCTCACGGTGCGCGTGACGCCCGTCGTGTTGTTGTCCGGGATCTGCGTGTTGACGGCGACGACGCCGGTCGTCAGCGACGACTCGGCGGCGACGTTTGTCCAACCCGCGGCGAGCTGAATCGCCGCCCAGACGTCGACCGCGCCGAATCCGTAGTTGTAGTTGATGTCGTGGCCGGCGCCGTTCACGGTCCAGAGCGCGTTGCCCGGATCGCACTTGCGCGCGGCGTTGATCAGGACGTGCTGCATGTCGCGCCACGTCAGGTTCGAGTTGGCCTGCAGGATGAGCGCCATGCAGCCCGCGCCGATCGGGCACGCGGCGCTCGTGCCGCCGAACCCGCTCGTGCACGCGTTGGTGCCGGTCGTCGTGTAGATGCTGCGGACGTTGCCGCTCGAGGGCGTGACGACGAGCATCGACGAGCCGGTTTCATTGAAGCTCGAGCGCGTGTCCTGGTCGCCGATCGCGCCGATCGCGAACGTCTTGCGGTTGGACGCGTACGGGTCGTAGTCGCAGCGGTCGGCCGTGCCGCCGTTCCCCGCGGCCCAGGCGAAGATCGTGCCCTTCCCGCCGCGACCGGTCGCGACCGCGTTGTTGATCGCCGTGCGCTCCACCGACGAGAGGTACGTGATCAATCCGTTGTCCGCCGGGCCCCACGAGTTCGACTTGATGAAGTTCAGGTCGTTCCGGAAGCCGAACGCGGTCGCGGTCTGCGACGAGGTGCCGTAGAACTGCTCGGAGATCCTGCCGGTGTAGGCGACGCCGACGCCGCAGTTGCCGTTGTTCGCGACCGCGCCGACGAGCCCGGCGCAGGACGTGCCGTGGGTCGAGGTTTGGTTGCCGGACTGGCTCGCGGTCGCGTTGTAGTTCGCCGAAAGATCTCCGTGCTGCTGGCGGTAGCCGCCTTCGAGGATGCCGACCGTGATGCTCGAGCTGCCGGTGTAGCCCGCGTTCCACGCCGGCTCGACGTTGATGTCCGCGATCGTCACCTGCGTGTTGCGCAGGTGCCACTGGTTCGGGAACTGCGGGTCGGTCGGCAGCGCGCGATCGGCGCGCGGCTGCTGCATGTCGATGTAGACCTCGGAGAGGCGGGAGTCGGCGGCGAGATCCGCGGCGAGCATATTCGCCTCGCGGATCGAGCGCGCGTGCACGAGCCAGAAGCCCGGCGCCGCTTCGATCGGCTCGACCGTGAGGTTCGTCCGCAGGCGCCGCAGCGCCGCCATCGGCGCCGGATCGTCCGTGCGCACGACGATGCGGTTCGTGAGCACGTAGCCCGTGGTGTTCGCCGGGATCGTGCCGTCCTTCTCGGCCAGGTCGGTGTTGACGCGCGTCGCCGAGCTCTCGAGCGCGTCGGGCGACTCGATTTGGAACGTCACGGGACCTCGCTCGGTGCGGATCGCGATCGATTCGAACGCGATAGGACCCTGTGCGGCCGCGGGAAGTGCGAGCCAGCACGGGAGCGCGAGGAGCGAGGTCGACAGAAATGCGAGCAGACGCCTTGTCGTCATGATTCGAAACCTCTCGGGGGCTGGGGACTCAAAGAAACGACGGCCGCATCTGCCGGACGCAGCGAGCGGCCGCGATCATCCGAGGCGGAATGTACTGCCAGGTCCCGAAATGCGGCAGAGGAACGGCGTCGAGCGCTCCTCGCCGGCCCATTTTTGGGAGGAGAATCGAGCGCGAATCCACGCCCACCTGGACTTGCGAGCCGACTCGAGCTCGCGCTCGCGCAGCGTGCGCTACGGCGTGCCGTGGATGTTCAGGCGAAAGTTCGTCCACGTCGCGGCGAACTGCGGCGTGCTGTCGGCGATCCGAATCGACCACGTACCGGCCGACGTCTCGTCGAAGTGGCGGCGCGACGTGAAGACGTAGTTCGCGTAGTTGTCCGTCGGATCCACTCGCGGCTCGGCGAACAAGGACTGCGTGCCGCTCGGGCTCGTGAGCACGATGCGCAGGTCGCCGACGTTCGCGGTCGCGACGTTCAACACGAGCTCGACGGATTCCACGCGGATGTCCGTGGGGACGTCGACCAGCTCCGTGACGCCCGTGGCGTTCTGCTGCGGGATCGCCTTGTTGACGTTGACGACGCCGGTCGTGAACGACGTCTCGGGCGCGACGCCCGTCCAACCGAACGCGAGCGCGACGGCGGCGGATGCATCGATCGCGCCGAAGCCGTAGTGGTAGTTCACGTCGTGCCCGCCGCCGTTGACGATCCACTGCCCGTTCATGGGATCGCACTTGCGCGCCGTGTGGATGAGGATGTGCTGGACGTCGCGCCACG
>CAZQHA010000079.1:0-5254 GCA_964592795.1 uncultured Planctomycetaceae bacterium
CGCGTAGACGTCCGACTGAGGCCCCATAGCTGCGAACTCGCCGCGGGCCTGCTCGGGGGACATGTAGGCGGGCGTGCCGATCACGGCCCCGTCGCGCGTCAAAGTCAGCGTCTCGCTCAGTTGCTCGTCGATGACGGCGTCCGCAGACTCGGCGGTCTGTTCGTCGCGATCGTCGTGAGACTCACTGATCGTGCGAGCGAGCCCCCAGTCCATCACGTACACCTCACCGAAGTCCCCGACCATGATGTTCGCCGGCTTCAGGTCGCGGTGAATCACGCCGCGCTCGTGCGCGAACGCCATCGCTTCGCACACGCGCTGAATCACGCCGAGCACGCGTGGCATCGACCATTCCGGATCGTTGGCGGCGCGACGCTCGAAGACGTCCGTCAAGGTGATGCCCTTCACGAGCTTCATCGTGAAGAAAGCGCGTCCCTCCGCATCCACGCCAACTTCGTGAACGGGGACGATGCCTGGGTGGTCGAGCTGACCCGTAATCTTTGCTTCGTTGACGAAGCGCGCGAGTTGGCGAGCTGGAATGGACGGTGTCTTCCCCGTCCGGAGCACATCCGCCTGGCCAAGGATCACCTTCATCGCCAGCGGACGATCGAGCTTCGTGTCGCGCACGCGGTACACGACGCCCATCCCGCCCTTGCCGATCTCACCTTCGAGCGCGTAGCGAGTGGTCGCGTCGACCGATGCTCCGAGTTGGTTCAGGATCGCTGCGTAACGTTCAACCTCCGCGTCGTGATCGGCACGGCCTTCGGCCAGCGCGCGCCCGACGTCGCCGCACATCGCGTGCATTTCGCGCAACTCGGGCTCGAGGTCGGGGCGTCGCTGAATCAACTCATCTAGCGCCCCCGCATCGACTGAACCGTTGTGCGCCAACAGTTCGCCGATGAGGCCCTCGGCCTCTTCGAGTCGTCGATCCCCGGATGAGCTGGACGTCGACATTCCCAACGTTCTCCCCACTGCCTGCGAGTGGCAGTTGGATGAGATTAACGGCCGCTATCGGCGGCGGCGACGCCGAGTTGCTGCCCGTTCGCATCGCCGCGGCTCGCTTCGGTCGCCCATCGCGGGCCCCGTGCGCGAGTCGGGCGTTGATCGTCACGCCCATCTGGCTCGGCTCTCGGGCCAGGCCGAGTGCTGGCGGGAAGCCGAAAAGGGACCGTCGCGGCACGTTGAAAAGGACCACGCGTGACGGGTCTCGCGCGGGGGCGGGGGGTCACGTTTCTCGTTCTTCAGAGGGGGTCACGCTTGGTGACCGGTAACTGCGACCCAACCGGCGAGGCGGGCTCGCCGTGCCTGGCTCGGATCTCTGTTCGGTTCGGCGAGATCGGGCGTTCGGCGAGGCAAGGAGCCCACCATGTCACCCGCCTTCACCCGATCCTCTCGCACCGCGTCCTACGAAGTCCGCCTTGTCCGATCCCCCACCGACCGCGAAGCCGTGGCTCGCCTGCGCTACGACGTCTACGTCGACGAAATGGGCCGCAGCCAAAGCTGCGCCGACCACGACGCCCGGACGATCCACGAGCCGCTCGATGCGCAGGGGGTCGTCGTCGGTGCCTTCGCACCTGACGGTCGAGCGATCGGGACCGTTCGGATCAACCCGTCCGCCGACCAAGGCATCGCGCTCCGTGAGATCTACGCGTGGGAGAACCGAGAGCGCGAGCATCCCGGCCAAGTGTGCCTGGCTTCGAAGCTGATCGTCGCGCGGGAACACCGCGGAACGCTGTTGAGCGTCGAAGTGATGCGCGCCGCCCTCCGCGAGATTCTCGGTCGCGGCTGGCGCTTCTGCTTCCTCGACGCGAACGACCATCTCGTCCGGATGTACACGCGGCTGGGATTCGTTGCGCGCGAGCGCCGCGAGCATCCCGTGTACGGGAGCGTGACGATCATGGAGTGGGACATGCACGACGCGGACCATGCGCGGTCCGTGCGTTCGCCCTTCCTGCAGGACGTCGTGGACCACGTCGGCGCGCTCGTTCAGGCCGCCTGATTCCAGAGAACCGAGCACCGAGAGAGAACCGCCATGAACGCCTACCAAGCCCTTGTCGACGCCTGGAACGAGAACGTGCAGTTGATACAGCGTTCGAAGACGCTCGAGCTGATCGCATCGGGCCGCATCACACGCGCGCAGTACGCCGCCGTGCTACGACAAATCTTCCATCAGACGCGCGAGAACCCGCAGATTCAGGCGCTTGTCACGATGCGCTTCCGTGGGGAAGAGCGCGAGCTCGTGAAGACGTTTCTCCGCCATGCGATCTCGGAGATCGGACACGACGAACTGGCTCGACGCGACATCGAGGCTCTCGGAAGCGACACGTCGACTCTACTGCAAGAGCGTCCGCTGCCCGCGACGTTCGCGGTGATCGCGAGCGTCGTATACATGATCGAGCACCACGACCCGATCGCGTACCTCGGCTACCTGTTCCATCTCGAGTACACGCCCACCCAGCTGGGCGCGCGATACATGGCCGCGCTCGAGCAGTGCGGTATCCCGCGCGAGGCGATGAGCTTCCTCGAGGAGCACTCCACGGTTGACGTCGCACACTGCAAGCTCATCGAACAGTACTGCGAGAAGCTGATTCGCACGCCCGAGCAACTCGAGGCCGCGCTCTACATGCAGCGAGTCACGGCGGAGATGTATGCGGCGATGTACGACCAAGCGATTATCAGCGCCGTGGAACCGAACGACTCGTAAGTGTACGACTCCATAATAGCCCGGCGAGCGCACGCCGCTCCAGTTCGGTCACAGCAACGCCACTGCAGGGCGGTTAGCACTTCGCAGCTCCTGAGTCATTCACCGAATGAGCTCGAAACGCTTGTCGCTCCGCGCACAGCACGCGTGTGACACGCCGCCATCCGCAGCGTGTGCCACATTGCCAAGACGACTGGCTCGCATCGCTCATCGCGATTGCCTGAGGTCGCATGAATGCACATGTCGCCGAAACGAGAGCCGATGAAGTCCCAACGCGACACGACGCGGGAGCTCTTCAGTCTCGGATCAGCGGTCGTAGCGCGATCGCCTTGTCCTGGTGGCCGGCGGTCGGTTCGATCGCATGCCAATCTTCGTAGAGGGCGACGAGCCTTCGCAGGGTCTGCTGCGACTCTGAATGCTCTTCGCCAAGTGTTGCACGGCGGACGACGAATGCTTCGCGAAGGAACGGCTCGGCTTCGGATAGCCTGTGTTGGGCATAAAGCAGGGAACCGAGATTGTCGAGCGACGTGAGCGTGTCCGGATGGCTGTCACCGAGCGTGGAGCGGAAGCCCACAGCCGCGTCTTGGAGGAGCGGTTCGGCCTCAACCATCCGACCCTGAGCGTGGAGCACTGAGGCGAGGCCGTTCAGCGACCGGAACGTAGCTGGAGCCCCGTCAACCAGATTCGTGCCGCGGCTCGCGATCGCTTCGTGGAAGAGCAGCTCAGCCTCAGACAGCCTGCCCTGGGCGAGGAGCAGGCGGGCAAGATTGTTGAGCGTTATAAGCGTGGCCACATGCTCGTTGCCAACCGTGGTGCGGTAGCCGGCGAGCGCTTCACGAAAGAGTGGCTCAGCTTCGAGGAGCCTGCCCTGTGCTTGGCGCAGGAGGGCAAGGCTGTTAAGCGACCTGAGCGTGTTCGGATGCACGTCACCGAATGCGTCACGACAGCCAGCGAGCGCCTCGCACGCGAGCGACTCAGCCTCCGACAACTTGCCCTGGGCGCGGAGCAACGCGGCGAGTGCGTCAACGGAGGCAAGTGTATCGGGATGGCCATCACCGAGGACGGCACGGAAGCCATCGAGCGCTCCGCGGAAGAGCGGTTCGGCTTCATACAAGTCGCCTTGCGCTTGGAGTAGGCGGGCGAGATTGTAGAGCGACGTCAGGGTGCCGGGATGCTTTTCGCCGTGCGCGTTACGGAGGCCCGTGAGCGACTCGCGAGCGAGCGGTTCAGCCTCGGCCAGCTTGCCCTCGGCGTAAAGCACGATGGCAAGATTGTTAGCCGACCGGAAAGTGTCCGGATGCTCATCGCCGAGCTTTGTACGGCAACCAGCGAGGGCCTCGCGAAAAAGCGATTCGGCCTCAGCGAGTTTGCCCTGGGCATTCAGCACTCCAGCTAGATGGTTGATCGAGATGAGCGTGTCGAGATGTTCGTCCCCGAGCTTAATGCGAAAACCAGCGAGCGCCTCCCGGTAAAGTGGCTCAGCCTCGGCCAGCTTGCCCTGGGCTTGGAGCACAACGGCAAGATTGCAGATCGACACGAGCGTCTGTTGATGCTCGTCGCCGTTCTTGGTACGGCGGCCCGCAACTACTTCGCGAGCCAAGGGTTCGGCCTCGGCAAACTTCCCTCGCGCGCAGAGCAGGCTCGCGAGATTACCGATCGAAACAAGTGTCGCCTGATGACTGTCGCCGAACATGGCCCGCCGACCCGCAAGCGCTTCGCGAGAGAGCGGCTCGGCCTCGGACAGCCGACCCTGGTCAAGCAGGAGGCTAGCGAGGTTGTCGATCGACACGAACGTCAGCGGATCCTCGTCGCCGAGGGTGGCGCGACTCACAGCAAGCGCTTCGCCAAAGAGCGGCTCTGCCTCGAACATCCTGCCTTGGTCTTGCAGCACGCTCGCAACGTTGTTGATCAACGTAAGCGTATCGCGATGCTCGTCACCGAGCGTCTTGCGGCACGTAGCAAGCGCTTCGCGGAAGAGCCCCTCGGCCTCGACGCTCTCCCCTTGAGCTTGGAGCAGGAGGGCAAGATTGGTGACCGACGCGAGAGTGTGCGAGTGCTCGTTGCCCAACTCTTCGCGGCAGACCCGAACTGCGGCGCGAGCGGCCCGCTCACCAAGCTCGAAGAGGGACAACCTTCGAAGCGTCTCGCTCAGTGGACCTTGGAGCGTCGCAGCAAGCAGCGGCTTCTCAGCGTACTCAGTTTCGATTGTGCGCACCGCCGGCTCGAACAGCACCTTCTCGAGCACGCGCTGCGCCACGTTCGTCGGATTGCCGGGTCGGATCGCTTCTCGCAGCGCGATCAGCGTGCGATCGATCTCCTCGACACTGCGCCCTGTGCGCTGGAGACTCGACGTCACATCCTTTTCGAGCTCGACGATGATCGTGTGTCCGAACTCGTCGACGGACAGGTCCGACAGCATGCGCGACTGGAACTCGGCGACCAGCTTCGTCTCCTCCGCGCTTCTCTGCGCGGCTTCTTTCTCCACCAGCGCCTCAGCCTTGGCCGCCTCGGCCGCCTCGCGCTGCATTGTCGCCAACCGCGCATTCGCTTCAGCCG
>CAZQHA010000079.1:5264-12972 GCA_964592795.1 uncultured Planctomycetaceae bacterium
TCTGAACAGCAGCGGCCAACTCCCCGCTGCGCTGACGGATCGTCACGTTGGCTGTTTGCAACTCGTCCGCCCGCTTGTCCGCCTGTGACTTGAAGATCAGGCTCGCAGTCAAGCCGAAAATCAGTAAGAGCACCGCCGACGCCATCGACATCGCGAGCGACTTGTTCCGTTTGACCCACTTCTCCAACTCGACCCAAGCACCCACCTTGAGAGCCCGCACGGTTTTTCCGGCGATGAAGCGCTCGAGATCCTCGGCGAGTTCACGGACGGACGGGTAGCGTGACGCGAGTTCATAACTCATCGCCTTCTCAAGGATCGCCAAGAGCTCGGGAGCCGTGCGTCGCAAGCTCACAGGCTCCGGCGGACCCGCTTCGATGCGCGCGAGAATCTCGTCGCTCGACACTCGCTCACCGCGTTTCGTGTACGGCGGCGCGCCCGCCGCGAGTTCGTAGAGCATCGCGCCGATCGCGTACACGTCGGAGGGCGGGCCCATGCGCGCGACATCCCCTCGCGCTTGCTCGGGCGACATGTAGCACGGCGTTCCGACGATCTTGCCTTGGCGCGTCAGCGTCAGCTCGTTGGCCAGCTCCGCGTCGGCCGCCGCCGCTTGCTCGTCCGCTTCGGGCTCGGACGCGAGCTTGCGCGCCAAACCCCAGTCCATCACGTACACTTCACCGAAGTCACCGACCATCACATTGGCGGGCTTGAGGTCACGGTGGATGACTCCTCGATCGTGAGCGAAGGCGACCGCTTGGCACACCCGCTGGATCACGCCGAGCACTCTGGGAGTGTTCCACTCGCGGTCCTGCGTCCGGTGATGCTCGAGGACCTGCGCCAGGGTTCGGCCCTGCACGAGCTTCATCGTGAAATAGACGCGACCTTGCTCGTCCACGCCGACCTCGTGGACCGGCACAATGTTGGGGTGGTCGAGTTGTCCCGTGATCTTGGCTTCGTTCAAGAAGCGCACGAGCTGATGAGCTGCGACCGGCGGTGTCTTCCCGGTGCGAATCACATCCGCTTGCCCCAGGATCACTTTCATCGCCAACGGACGATCGAGCTTCGTGTCGCGCACGCGATACACGACCCCCATCCCCCCCTTCCCAATCTCGCCTTCGACGGAGTAGCGCTCGAGCGGGTCGACGCCGATTCCGTTCCGGTTCAGGATGGCTTCGACTCGACGAAGCTCCGCGGCGTGCTCCGCGCGACCACTCTCGAGCACTCCATCGACCTCAGACGCTGCGGCGTGCATTTCCCGCAGTTCCGCTTCCAAGTGTGGATGCGCACGCACGAGCGATTCGAGGTCGAGGCTCTCGTCGCCCTCTCGCCGCAGGAGGAACTCTTCGAGAACGCGCTCGGCGGACAAGATGCGGTCGTACGAACCCTGCGAGTGGCTCATGAACTACAACTCTCCCTAAGTTCGAAGACCCGAACCGCAAACGCGGTTCACGGTCTCCAACGCGGAGTATAGCGGCAACTGCGTGGCGCGATCGGTATTGCGCTCAGCCTTCCTCAGGCATCCGTCCCCGTCGAAGCTGCATCAAGAGTCGCGCGATCTTCGGCTTGAGCCGTGTGCAGCGAACCCGCGCCGCGTCGGCGGACGCAATCCCGAGATCCGCGGCGATCGTCGCCCAATCCTGACCCTCCACCTCGCTCGCCAGCAGCAGGTGGCGATCGTCGGGCTCGAGGAATTGCATTGCGAGGCGCACCCACTCTGCCTCGGACTCGCGCGCGAAGACGGCGTCGGGTCGCTCCGATGAGCGCACCGCCGGCCCGAAGTTCGAGAACGACTGGCCAGAGTTGCGCATCGACTCGAGATGCCCGCCGACGTCACGCTTTCCTTGGCGGCGCTGCGCGTCGATCACTTGATTCGTGGCGATGCGCTTCAAGAGCGCGCGAAACTGTGCCTCCGTCTCGGGCACGAACTTCGGCCCCCAGCTCAGGAAGTTGAGCACCGCGTTCTGCGCGAGGTCGAGGGAGTCCTGCACACCGCGCGCGCGGTTGCCGAGCGACTTGCTGATCTCGCCGCGGAGCCACGGCTGAATCGTTGCGACGAGCTCGTCGAGCGCACCGCGGTCGCCGTCACGCCAGCGCCGGAACAGGTCGAGAGCGGACGGCGGGTTCAAGTCGGGTCCGGGCATCGGGCGTTTCTCCAAGAGCGCGTCCTGCGGTGGAACGCACGCGGCAACAGTACCGAACAAGAATCGTGGGCCAAGGTGCTGCATGGCCCGCGACGCCAGCCGGTGGCACGGCGATAACCTCGCGCGTCTCTAGCGCACCCAGTCTGGATGAAGTCTGCAGTTTGGCCCCATTCACCGCCACCGTGTCGGGGCTACGCCCCGAGCGCCGACTTCGCTCGCCTAGACACTCGCGTGGGCATGTGTTGGGAGATCTCGCTCCCGTCCCCACGCGGCTCGTGCGCCTCCATTCGCAGCTCGCCGCGCTGACCGTCGCGCTCCCGCCGTTCGCTTCGAGTCGTTCGTGCGTTTCCAAGAGCATGCGCGAGATGTTCGCGAAGCATTCCCCAAACCCAGCCTTACTTGGAGCACGACCATGACCACCCTCAACACACTCTCGAGCACTTTGCCCGCGAGCGCGCCGACATCCCCTCGCCGGAGCGGCTTCGCCGTTCTCCAGACGACGGTCCGTGTCGCGGCGCTGACTTGTGCGCTCTTGTGCGCCGAAACTGCGTCCGGAGCGCAACTCTCGAGTGGAGTGAATTCCACGGGCTCGCAGCGAGTTGCCGTACAGCCAAAGGGCGATGAGGCCGGCGGACAGATCGGATCGACCCTGGCCGCGACGGGTGGCCTGATCGTCGCCGAGGGCCAGCCCCGCGACTTCGTCGGCTACGGATACAACTTCAACACCGACACCGCCGAGTGGGTGGTCAAGAAGCCCATCTTCACGCCCACGACTCCGCTGGGTACGGACACGGAGTACGAGGGGTCCACTTTCGACCTCCTCAACTATCGGTCGGCGTCCAACTCCTACAGTTCGACGGAGGTGTCGGCGAGCTTCTCGACGAGCATCGGCCTGGTCAAGGCTGGTGGAAGCTACTCGGAGGGAGAGACGTCCACCGCATCGTCCGAGAACACCGCGCTCGGATTCGTCTTCAAGCAGGAGTACGCGCCGAAGATCGTCCCGTACGGCCAGTCCACGAACTACACGCTCACCCAGGACGCACTCGAAGTTCTCGCCATCAGCAACCCTTCGATCCGGGCAGAGCGGTGGCGGGAAGAGTTCGGCAGCTACGTCGCAGTCGGTCTCGATATCTACGGACACCTCGGTGTGAAAGTCTCGGTATCGAACTTCAACTCCACGAAGACACGCTCGCAATACGTGTCCCTCAAGGCGTCTTACGGCGAGAGTTCTGGCGAAGGTTCGATGTCGAGCGCGGCATTCCTCGCTCTGGCGAGCAGCGGACTTGACCTGGGTTGGGAGTACAAAGGCGACGTACCCCTCTCGGGGATTCAACTCCCGGTGACGGCGTCGCAGCTGGACGAGCCGTCAGAGCAGCAGGCCTTCGTGCAGAGCATGTACGACGCATCGCTCGGTGCGAAGACGGTTCGCGGCGTGATCCTCATTCCCGCGAGTTCCTTTCCGGCCGCTCCCGACTTGGACATGCCGAACTGGGAATCGACTCTGTTCAACGAAGCCGCGCTGGCGGCCCAACTCGCCCTCGGTGATCTCCACTCTTCGCAGGCGTACAACTTCCCCGCCTCATTCCGCGTCTTCCTCGCTGACCGCCCGATTGTCGACCCGACCGGAATGCCGGACGCGAGCGGAGACACCTACGGTTCCCGGCTCGATGAGGCTCGCCGAGGCATGGTCGCCTCGCTTCAGGATCTATGGGATCGCACGCGGGAATACATGGAGAGTCCCGATGACCCTGCGGTGAAGGCCGCGCTTCAAGCACAGACCGCCGCCGTCGAGGACGCGCGGACTGCGATTGGGCAGGCGACCGCGCTGATCGAAGTGCTCAAGCACACCCTTCCGCCGATTACCGTCGCGCTGACCGAGAATTTCTCAGCACCCGCGACCGGCTGCGACGAAATCAACCGGCAGTTCACCTGGGTCGTCGACAATGTCGCCGCCTTCACGGACGGGAGCTATCTGCAGCGCTACGAATGGCTCGGCTACCACAACGGAGCGGACTTCTCGATGCGCCTTCTCGAGACCGGCGGCTGCGTGACGCCGAACTTCCCGCACTTCAGCGAAGTGCTGTTCCCGCCGACCGGCATCGACGAGTACGTGTATACGAGCGGACCGCAGAAGGGTCTGAAACGATTCGTGTTCTCGCACAACGCCCCGGCGAGGGTCAGCTCGCCTGTCTTCAGAGCTGAGTTGCTCGACGACTTCGCGCGCCTGGCCACGAAGGAAATCAACGCGAACCATCAATAGTCCGAGCTTCGTCGAGCGCGTTCGCCGGTGCCTTCGTTAGGGGGTCGCGACATTCGGCGTGGCGCCGCAAGGGCTTCGACCCTTGCGGCGCCCGTGCTTGTGCAATGCCCCCATGCTCTTGCCCCTCGCGTCTGAGCGAATCACGCCAGAATCAAGAGCTGCAACCGCGCGACGTCCTCGAGCGGAACACCGCGGATCCACGCCTTGACTGGAAGGATGTCCTTTTCCTGGAGGAGTAACTAGCCGGCGCCGGAGTCTTTCATCCGACGCCCTTGTAGCTCTCCGCCGCTACTCGATCACCACTGGATCTCGAGCGCGTTCGTCTGGTTCCAGATCGACGGCGTGCAGTGGCCGAGCGTCGGATCGCGGTAGCGCACCTGGTAGTGGCGCACGAGCCCCGGTCCCGGACCGTTGACCGAGAACATCGCTTCGCCGGAGGGACTCGAAAGGACCTTCTGCGACAGGTGCGGCGGCGAGCTGCCGATGCACAGGAGACCGTCGCCGTCGATCGAGCCGGGGTTCGAGCCGGTCGTCGACTGCAGCAGGATGCATTGCTGGTTCGGCGGAACGAGCGTCGCGGAGAACTTCAGGCTCCCGTTCTGGACGAGGCCCGAGATGCCGAGGATCGCTCCGACCCCCGTCGAGTTGTTGCAGCCCCCGCCGTTGCCCGGCGTCACGTCGCCGCACGGACAGCCGCCGCCCGTGCCGTCGCCGAAGCAATACGAGCTGAGCACGGCCTCGCACGCGTCCGGGATGCCGTCGAGGTCCGCGTCCGGATCGCACTCGTCCGGCACGCCGTTGCCGTCGCAGTCGTTGCTCGTTCCCAGACCGATGTCGTCCTCGTCGTCGACGGCGTTGCCGTTGCAGTCGACGCCGATGTGGAACGTGACGTTCCGCTGGTGGTAGCGCAGGGTCGAATCCGTCACGCGGATCCGCGCCGTGAAGTCGCCGGTCGCGGTCGGCGTGCCCGTCACGTTCCCGTTCGACGCGAGCGTGAGCCCCGGCGGGAGCTGCGACGCGCTGAGCGTGAACGAGAGCCGGCTCGCGTTCGTCAGCGTCGCTTGCGAATCGTGCGACGCGGGGATGATGAAATCGCCGCCGAAGCTGCGCGAGATGCCCACCGTCGGCGTCAGGCTCGTGTTGCCGTTGCCGTACTCGAAGCGGATCTCGCCGGTCGAGAAGAGCGAGATCGCGAAGTTGCACGGATCGCCCGAGTTGAATTCCTCGCCGGCCCAGCGGATGCGCGTGCGGCCCGCGACCGTGTTGTCGACGTAGATGTTCTGGCCTGGATCGTCGGTGACGAGGTCGTCCCACAGCGCCGCGATGCGCAGGTTGCCGCGCAGCCAATCGGAGCGGTTGTAGGGCTCGGCTTCGCTCGCCGCGAGATCGATGTAGCCGTTCGAGCTGACGTACACACGCGTGTAGCTGCGCTCGTAGTACGGGAACGCGAACGGCAGGTTCAGCGACCAGACGTTGTCGTCGGCGTTCCAGTTCTGCGCGGTCCCCCCGAGCGTGAACGCCGCCGTGCCGAGGTCGGTCAGCGTGTACTGCGGATCGTCGCGGTACTCCATCCACGTCTTCGTGCCGCTGCCACCGCTCGACGCGAGCGTGGTCGAGTAGGGCGAGCCTTGGAAACCGTCCGGTGCGGCGGTCGTGGTCACCGTCGGCGCCGACGCGTTCGCGTACGTGAAGCTCATCGTCGCGCCGGGCGCGCTGATGCCGGTGAGGCTGTTGTTGTTGGTGGCCGCGAACCCGGTCTGGTACGCGTGGGTGTTCGGCGTCGTCGAGTTGCTGATCGACGACACGCCGCCGCCGCGGTACACGTCGCCGGAATCGCCGCGGTTGTCGTCGTTCTCCAGGTTGAAATTGCCGTCGGCTTGGAGCAGCGCGTTTCGGTAATGGTTCGCGTTGCCCGGCCAACCCGGTTGCCCCGGATAGCCTTCGTCGTTGTTCGGCGAATTCGACGAGAGGGTCCCCTTCTGCGAATCGATGTGCCAGATCGCGAGCCCCGATTGCGGGATCATCAGATCGAACCCGCTCGCTTGCCGGTTCTCGATCAAGAGGTGCTCGCCCGGCGGGTAGCCGCTGTCGATGCGCAGCACGGTCGGGTTGGTCTCGACCTGCGGAAGGCTTTGCGCGCCGGGAAGGATCGTCGTCGGCGTCACCCAGCCGAGGAAGACCTTGGCCCACGGCGACATGTGCGACGGGTACTGCTGCGATCCGCCGAAGCCCCACGCGCCGCCCGCCATCAAGCACCAGTTGCCCGCGCCTTCGCTCGAGCCGTCGGTGTCGTAGAGATCCGGCAATCCGAAGAAGTGGCCGAGCTCGTGGCACACGACGCCGATGCGTCCAGGATCGGATCCGGACGTGCCCCAGAGCCCCGGCGAGATGTTGTAGTCGGCGACGCGGACACCTTCGGCGGACGTCCACACGGGGATCTCCCACTTGTGCGACCACATGCGGTTCGTGGACGTCGTGCCGTACTGATCCGTCCCGCCCCATTCCGCGCCGTACCCCGAGTGGAGGAACGTGATCGCATCGACCCAGCCGTCGCCGTCCTGGTCGTAGTCGCTGAAGTCGATCGTCGGGTCGGCGGCGTCGAGACCGGCCTCGATGAGCTCCCACGTGCGCGTCGTGAGACCCGAGTTGCCGTTCGCGTAGTACGTCTCGGTGTTCGGCATGTTCAGCCAGCCGGTGGCGACCGAATCGATCGTGAACTGGCCGTACGAGTTCTCGAGGTAGTGGTCGCGGACGCTGCCGGTCGGCGCGAGCGTCGGGTGGCCGTCGACCGCGTTCATGATCGTGTTGACGTCGGCGGTGCTCGGCAGCGTGCGGTTCTGACCGCCGGGACCGTGGTTCGAGAAGCGCAGGAGCACGACGAGGTTCTTGACCGATCCGCTGCCCATGAGGAACGCGCCGCGCGCGCCCGTGCTCGATTGCGGGGTCTTCGCGATCGCCGTCGCGGGCTGCGCGCGCGGCGTGAACTTCGTGATCCCGAAACGCCGGGCGTCGATGCTGCCGACGCGCCAGGGTGTGAGCTCGAGCGTGCCCGCGGGTGTCGCGCGCGCGTAGACGTACCCGGCTTCGCTCGGGAGAACCGGCAGGCCGTTCTCGTCCTCGTACCACGTCTCCGGAGGGCGTCCCTTGAAGTACAGCGACACCGGGCGTCCGTCGGGTTGCGTCACGATGATCGCGTTCGGCGTCGTCGGGTAGACGCACTCTTGCGCGCGCGACGTCCCGGGAAGGACGGCGGTCGTGGCGAGAACGAAACGAAGGAGCGAAAAGTTGCGCATGGGGATGAGCAGGGGTG
>CAZQHA010000080.1:0-12851 GCA_964592795.1 uncultured Planctomycetaceae bacterium
ACCTCCTCGATCGCATCAAGAAGATCGCCGCGGTCGCAGGCTACGCGTCGCACGAGGAGTTCATCGTGCACGTCCTGGAGAAGGAGCTGGCGCAGTTCGAAGGCGCGCAGAGCGACGCCGACATCACCGAGAAGCTGCGCGGGCTGGGCTACATCTCCTGATGACCCGGACGCCGCAGCGTGAGGAGCTCCGCGTCGCTCGCCGCGCGGCGGCGCTCGCCGGATGAACACCCTCAATCACGCCGTCACGGCGATCTTCGACATCCTGCTCGCGCCGTTCGAGCTCGTCGGCCCGGCGACGACGTTGATCGCGGTGTCGGGCATCTTCGGCATCCTGGCGCTGATCGCGTTCAAGTTCATCAGCTACCAGAAGGGCATCAAGTTCGCGAAGGACAAGATCAAGGCCCACCTGATCGAGATCCGGATCTACCAGGACGACCTCGTCGTCGTCGCGCGCGCGATCGGGGCCGTGCTGCTGCGCAACCTGCAGTACATGGCCTACAACTTCGGGCCGTTTCTCCCGCTCGCGATCCCGTTCACGTTCGTCGTGGCGCAGCTCGTCGTGCGCTACGCGTTCGCGCCGGTGCCGGTCACCGAGGTTCGCGCCGATCGACTGCCCGGCGAAGGCACGACGCTCGAGGTCGCGCTCCTGCGCGAGCGCGCGTCGCTCGTCGACGGGCTGCGCATCGAGTATCCCCCGGGCGTCACGCCGGTTTCGCCGCTCGTGCGCGTTCCGTCGGAAGGCCGCGCGTTCCAGGAGTTCGTGGCGACGAGCCCGGGACTCTTCGAGCTGCAGATCGTGCTGCCCGACGGCTCGCGCGCGACGAAGCAGCTCTCCGCCGGCGAGCCCAGCCGCGTCATGCAGCCCGAGCGCGGCCGCGGATTCTTCTCCGCGCTGCTCTGGCCCGCGGAGGACGCGTTCACGAGCGCTTCGCCGTTCGAGCGCATCGCGTTCCGCTACCCCGATCGCGACCTGGGTTGGCTCCCGGGCGGCACCGGCGGAGTCCTGCTCGTCTTCCTGATCGCGTCGCTGGCGTTCGGAGTGCTGGCGCTGAAGCCGCTGCGGATCCAGATCTGATGTTCTCGTCGGACGTCGAGCGTGCCCTGCGAGTCGCGATCGCCGCACACGACGGCCAAGTGCGGAAGGGCCTCGAATCGGTCCCGTACGTCAGCCACCCGTTCCACGTCGCGCTGATCCTCGCGCGCCTGGGCTACGACGACGCGGTGATCGCAGCCGGCCTCCTGCACGACGTCGTCGAGGATTGCGAGGGCTGGACGATCGAGCGCATCGAGGCCGAGTTCGGGAGGGACGTGCGCGGCATCGTCGCGGAGCTGACCGAGGACAAGTCGCAGTCGTGGGAGGTGCGCAAGCGCGACGGCATCGATCGCGTCGCGCGGTTGTCGCCCCCCGCGCTCGCGATCAAGGCGGCGGACAAGCTTCACAATCTGAAGACGCTGCTCGGCGATCTGCAGAGCACGGACGACTCGGCGATCGTGTGGGCGAAGTTCAAGGGCGGCCGCGAGCGCACGATCGCGATGTCGCGCGAGCTCGTGCGCGAGCTCGCGCGACGCGCCGATCCCAGGCTCGCCGCGGAGCTCGAGGCGACGATCGCGGCGATCGCGAGCCGCTGATCAGCCCTTCAGCGCGCCGGCGGACACGAGCGCCTCGAGCACGCGCTCCTTCCACGCCGGTCGGCACACGACGAGCTCGTGGTTCCTCGGATCGGGTTGGTTGTACCGATGGTCCTCGCCCCGCAGCTTGCACACCGTCCACCCCAGCGCGCGCGCGACGCACTCGGGCGCGCACGTGTCCCACTCCTTGAGACCCTTCTTGTGCACGTACACGTCGGCGCGGTCGAGCAGCAGCATCGCGACCTTGTTGCCGACGCTGCCCGATGGAACGAGCACGCCGCCGAACTGGCTCGTGAACGCGGGAATCCACGGCGGAGTGTGGCTGCGACTGACGGCGATGCGCGGCGCGTCGGGTTGACGCGAGTCTCCCCGCGCGAGCCGTGAGCCGCCGGAACAGCCCGCTTCCGGCTTCTGGGTGCCGCACACGCCCCACAGGAGCTCGCCTTGCGCGGGCAGTGCGACGGCGCCCAGCCAACACTTGCCGCCGATCGTCAGCGCGACGTGCACGGCCCAGTCCTCGCGCAGCTCGCTGAACTCGCGCGTGCCGTCGAGCGGGTCGATGATCCACGTGCGCTCGCGCGACAAGCGGTCCGTCGTGTCGGCGGTCTCCTCGCTCAAGATCCCGTCGTCCGGGTAGCGGCCGCGGACGAGGCCCTGCAGGAAGCCGTCGGCGGCCTGATCGCCGATGTCGGCCAGCATGTCGCCTTGCCAGCGGCCGCTCCCGCGCAGCGCGAGGGCGCGCGCGCCGGCGCTCTGCGCGGCCGCGATCGCGAAGTCGAGGTCACGTCGAAGCGAATCGGGTGTCATGCGGCGAGATCCTACAGCGCGCGGGCGCGCGAGCCTCGCGACCTGGCCCGTCTCAGCGGCTCCGTATAAACTCTTCGCAGCGCAATTCGCGCGTCCGCAGGCCGCGCCGGCCGCTCCATCCACACCCCGAGGAGACCGCCATGCCCATCGACGTTGGTTCGACCGCCCCCGACTTCACGTTGAAGACGCAAGACGAGAAGGAATGGAAGCTCTCGGCGCACAAAGGGAAGAACGTGGTGCTGATGTGGTACCCGCTCGACTGGAGCCCGACGTGCGAGAAGGAGAACTGCAAGATCAGCAACGAGCCGGTTCTCGGCGGTCCGGACACGCTCGTCGTGGGGATCAGCCGCGACTCGACTTGGTCGCACAAGGCCTGGAAGAAGGAGCGCGGCATCAAGCACGACCTGCTCGCCGATCCGATGCTCGACGCGACCAAGAAGTACGACCTCGTCCACCCGGCCGGTTTCATCAGCCACCGCGCGACGGTCATCGTCGACAAATCCGGCAAGGTCGCGTTCGTACAGGTGCAGGAAAAGACGCCCGAGGAGCGCAACTGGGCCGAAGTCCAGTCGGCGCTCAAGAAGCTGAAGTAGGGCGCGTGCGGCGGCCGCCGCCCCACACATCCGAGAACGTTCGCCGAGGATCCCCGTGAAGCTCCATCGACTCGTTGCGGCCCTCCCCATCCTCCTGGCGGCGAACGGGTTCGCCCAGAACGCGCTCGTCAACTGGGAGAATCCTCACGTGCATCCGCTCGCCATCTCGCCGGATGGCGGGCGGCTCTTCGCCGTGAACACTCCCGACAACCGGCTCGAGGTGTTCGATCTCGCGAGCGGAGTTCCGGCGCCCGAGTTCGAGGTCTTCGTCGGCGTCGATCCCGTGTCGGTCCGCGCGCGCACGAACGGCGAGGTGTGGGTCGTGAACCACATCTCGGACAGCGTGAGCGTCGTCGACCTCGCCACGCGCAACGTCGTGGCTACGCTCGAGACGGACGACGAGCCCGCCGACGTCGTCTTCGCGGGGACGCCCCAGCGCGCGTTCGTGAGCTGCTCGCAGGCGAACACCGTGCTCGTCTTCGATCCGGCGAACCTCTCCGCGCCGCCCGTGCGCCTCGCGATCGACGGCCAGGACCCGCGCGCGCTCGCGGTCAGTAGCGACGGGACGCGCGTCTTCGTCGCGATCTTCGAGTCGGGAAACCGCACGACCGTGCTCGGCGGCGGGATCTCGGGAGCCACGCCGGTCACGTTCCCCCCGAACGTCGTCAACGACATGTCCGGACCGTACGGCGGCATGAACCCGCCGCCGAACTTCGGCGCGCTGTTCGATCCCCCGCAGGATCCCGGCAACGGGACGCCCCCGGCGGTCAGCTTGATCGTCCGGAAGAACGCCGCCGGTCAGTGGATGGACGACAACAACAGCAACTGGACGCCGTTCGTCAGCGGCGCGAGCGCACATCTCTCCGGCCGGCTGGTCGGTTGGGATCTGGCGGACAACGACGTCGCGATCATCGACGCGTCGTCGCTCACCGTCGGCTACGTCAAGAACTTGATGAACATCTGCATGGCGCTCGCGGTCAACCCGGCGAACGGCGAAGTGACCGTCGTCGGCACCGATGCGACCAACGAAATCCGATTCGAGCCCGTCGTCAATGGCCGTTTCCTGCGCGTGAACTTGGCGCGCGTCGACGCCGCCGGTCCGGCGACGCTGGGCATCAAGGACCTGAACGGACACCTGGACTATTCATCGTCCGCGGTGATCCAGGCGGAGCGCGACAAGTCGATCGGGGATCCGCGCGGCATCGTCTGGAACTCGACGGGGACGCGCGCGTACGTCACCGGGATGGGCTCGAACAACGTCGTCGTGCTCGACGCGGCGGGGAATCGCGCCGGCATCGCGCCGGCGATCGAAGTCGGCGAAGGCCCGACGGGCATCGTGATCGATGAAGCGCGCGGACAGCTCTACGTGCAGGGCAAGTTCGCCGGCGCCGTCTCGGTGGTCGACCTCGCGACCGAGCTCGAGGTCGCGCGCGTGCCGTACTTCGATCCCTCGCCGCCGGCGATCAAGGTCGGCCGCAAGCACCTCTACGACACGCACAAGACGTCCGGCCTGGGGCACGTCGCGTGCGCGTCCTGCCACGTGGACGCGCGGCTCGATCACCTGGCTTGGGACCTCGGCGATCCGATGGGCGCGATCAAGGCGGTCACCGGCCAGAACCTGGGCTTCGGCTTCCCCGGGCTCGGCGTCGGCTTCCAACCGTTCCACCCGATGAAGGGGCCGATGACGACGCAGACGCTGCAGGACATCATCGGCAAGGAGCCGCTGCACTGGCGCGGCGATCGAGACGGGCTCGAGGAGTTCAACGGCGCCTTCGTTGGGTTGCAGGGCGACGACACCGTGCTCTCGGTGACCGAGATGCAGCAGTACGAGGACTTCCTGGCGACGATCGCGTATCCGCCGAACCCGTTCCGCAACCTCGACAATTCGTTGCCGGCGGACCTCCCGCTGCCCGGGCACTACACCACGGGACGCTTCGCGCCGCCGGGACAGCCGTTGCCGAACGGCGATGCGGTGAGAGGACTCCAGCTGTACCGCCCGCCGAACCTGCTCGACGCGGGGGCGCTCGCGTGCATCACGTGCCACACGTTGCCGACCGGCATGGGCACCGACACTCGACGGCAGGGCGGCGTGTACGTCCCGCTCGCCGCCGGTCCGAACGGCGAGCGCCACCATGCCCTCGTGTCGCAGGATGGGACGACCAACGTCAGCACGAAGATCCCGCAGCTGCGCAACGTCTACGAGAAGGTCGGATTCAACACGACGCAGCTCGTCAACCACTTCGGCGTCGGCTTCCTGCACGACGGCAGCGTCGACTCGATCGAGCGCTTCATCGCCGAGCCGGTGTTCAACGTGCAGAGCGATCAGGACGTCGCCGACCTCGTCGCGTTCATGCTCGCGTTCTCGGGCTCCGACTTGCCGTCGGGCGCGGCGACGACTCTGTTCGAGCCGCCGGGCACGCCGAGTCAGGACAGTCACGCCGCGGTGGGCACGCAGACGACGCTCGTCTCGCTCGCGAACCCGGCGCCTCAGCAGTTGCGCTTGATCCTCATCATGCTGCGTCTCGCGGAGGCGGACGCGGTCGGCCTCGTCGCGCGCGGACTGTCCGCGGGCGTGCCGCGCGGCTACGTGTACCTCGGAAAGAACGTGTTCCAATCGGATCGATCCGCGGAGACCCTCACCGCGGCGCAGCTCGCCGGACTCGCGTCTCCCGGTGCCGAGCTCACGCTGACGCTCGTGCCGAAGGGCAGCGAAGTGCGCATCGGCGTCGACCGCGACAGCGACGGCGTGTTCGATCGGGACGAGCTCGACTTCGGCGCGGATCCCGCCGATCCGCTGAGCGTCCCGGGCGGAGCGGGAGTTCCGTTCTGCTTCGGCGACGGCCGAGGGAGCGCGTGTCCGTGCGGCAACGAGAGCCCGGTCGGAGGTGCGTCGGGCTGCCTCAACTCGACCGGCCTCGGCGGCAAGCTGACCGCGAGCGGAGTGCCGAGCCTGGCGGGGGACACGCTCGTGCTCGCGGGCTCGCAGATGACGAACTCGCTCTGCGTGTACTTCCAAGGCACGCTGCGCGAGAACGAGTCGAGCGGCAGCCCGCTCGGCGACGGGCTCCTGTGCGCGAGCGGCGCGATCGTGCGCCTGGGCGCGACGACCAACGCCGGCGGCGCGTCGAGCTTCCCGCTGGGCGGTCAACCGGGGATCGCGAGCCAAGGCGGCGTGCTCGCGCCGGGAACGCGCACGTACCAGGTGACTTACCGCAACAGCGCGCCGTTCTGCACGAGCGCCACGTCGAACTACACGAACGGCTGGTCCGTCTTCTGGATCCCGTGACGTTGCGGGCGACGGCTCCGCGGCGCTCGAGCGCTTTCGCCGAGCCGTCGCTCCGCTCGAATCCGCGTCGTGGGGCGCGCGGCTAGTCGCCGAATCCGTTCGGCGGCAGATCCCCGTTCGTCTGCGTGTCGCGACCGAACGGGAGCACCGGCCCCGCCCCGGCCTCGGGCGTGATCAACACGGCGAGGATGGCCGGATCGGGGAGCGTCGTGCTCGCCGACGTCGCGACGCCGCCGTCGACGAGGAACCAGCCCGTCTCGCGGCCGCCGACGTGCTCGTCCGCATCGTCCGGCGACGACGCGAGGAAGCTGTGCGAGAACGAAGAGGAGATCGTCGTCAGCGGCACCTTGGCCCAGCAACGCACGTTGAAGCCGGCGCTGAAGACGCTCTCGTTGTCGTTGAAGATCAGGAATCGTACCTGCGACGTGAAGTCCGGACCGCCGGTCAGCGGCAGGAGGATCAGCTCCTCCCGGTAGCCCGCCGTCTGTCCGATGAATCGCGGGATGACGACCTGATCGGCGAACGCCGCGTACTCCTCGCCGTCGAGGTCGCGCGAGCCGTCGTTGTCGAGGTCCGTGACCGTGTCGGGCGGGAGCGGCGAGCGGAACGAGACCGCGGGCATGCCGTAGTTCGTCGCGGCGACGCCGTCGAACACGGACACCATTCCCGTGAGCGCGTTGCGGCTGATCGGCCGCCCGGTCGTCGGGTGCTGCGCGAACGCGTAGAACCAGCCGCGCGGCACGCCGGCGACGTATCCCGCGGTCGCCGCCGTGAACGTGTCGTTCGGCGTCAGCACCTCCGAGCGGTCGAACTCCTGACAGCTCGTCGCGTTCAGGAAAACGAGGTGGACGCGCGTGCCCGTGCTGCCGGAATTCGTCAGCGTGAAGACGCTCGCTCGACCTTGCCGGTTGTCGAACTCGGGGTAGACGAGCGCGCTGCCGGGCTCGGGCAGCTGCGCGGCGACGGGCGAGACGAGATGCAACGCGGCGAAACAGATCGCCGGCGCCGCGATGACGAAGGTGCGGATCATGGTGGGGCTCGCTTCGCGCAGAGCACGTCGACGCGAGCCATCAGCTTAGCTCATTTGCGCGGATCGGCTCGGAACCGCCGCTCGCGC
Organism: uncultured Planctomycetaceae bacterium; assembly: GCA_964592795.1. GTDB lineage: Bacteria > Planctomycetota > UBA1135 > UBA1135 > JANLUN01. The sequence continues at coordinate 7,435 of CAZQHA010000080.1, forward strand.
CTACTTGGGACGCGCCGTCGGGCCCGACCAGGACGAGAAGCCACCCTCCAGGTTCAGGAGATTCTCGTAGCCCTGCTGGCTCAGGAACTCGCACGCCGCGGCCGAACGGCCTCCGCCCGCGCAGTACACGAGGGTCGGCTTCTTGTCGCGCGGGATCTCCTTCCAGCGCTGCTCCAGCAGATCGACCGGAATCAACGCCGCGCCGGGGATGATCCCCTGCGACGTCTCCTGCGGCGTTCGCACGTCGAGGATGCGCACGTCGCCCGACTGGACGAGCCGCACGCCGTCCTGCGCCGACACGTCGCGCCACAGCCGGCCTTCGAGGATCATCTCGGACGTCACCGACGCGCCCGCGGCCATCTGGCTCATCAAGCGACGCAAATTGGCGAGCTTCTCGTCGACCTCGCTCGCAACGTTCTCGGAGCGCCGTCGGCTGTCGGCCGCCGACTCCTCGATCGAACGCTTGAGCCCGGACGCGGTCGAGCTCGCACGGAGCGCGATCACGACGGCGACGACCGCGAGTCCCAGAGCGGCGTACAGCATGGCCTGATCGTAGCCAAGGCCTCCCGGAGGCTCCCCCTCCGCTCGGTGCGATCGCCCCAAATCCCACCCCGGAAGGCCCCTGCGGGGCCGGCCGAGACCGGGTCGTGCCGCGGAGGGGGTGGGAGCCTAGGATCCACGCCGCCCGGAGCCCCGTTCATGGCCGCGAAGGAACCCTTTCGAGAGTCGAATTGGTCGTCGATCCCCATTCGGGACCTCGGGCTCACCATCGTCGGCACTCCTCTCGAGCCCGTCCTGAAGACGTTCGAGTCGGAGCTCGAAGCCGCGGGGATCCGCGTGAAGCCGCGCTTTTATCTGTCGACCGACTGGGGCGTGCTCACGGGGACGGTCGCGATTGCGATCCCGTTCTATCTCGCGCACCCCCAGCTCACCGACCGGCACGTCGCCGAGGTCGGGCACTTGGAAGGCGCCAGCCGCGAGGATCTCCTGCGCTACCTGCGCCACGAGATGGGCCACGTCGTGAACTACGCCTACCGGCTCTACGACGAGCAGGAATGGGTCGAGCACTTCGGCTCGATCACGCGCCCGTACCTCGAGGAGTACCACCCCTCGCCGTTCAGCCGCCGCTACGTGCGACACCTGCCCGGATGGTACGCCCAGAAGCATCCCGACGAGGACTTCGCCGAGACGTTCGCGGTCTGGCTCACGCCCGGCCGCGATTGGCGGCAGGAGCACGCCGACCAACCGGTGGCGCTCGCGAAGCTCGAGTACACCGACCGCACGATGACGCGGCTTCGCGATCGACCGCCGCTCGTCGTCGACACGCGCACCGACGAAGAGGTGAGCGAGATCCCGTACTCGGTCGAGCAGTTCTACAGCGGTCCGGGCCCGGTCGACGAGTTCCCGCACGGGCTCGACGGGGCGCTGCGGACGATCTTCGAGGACCTCGGGGACCCGACCGACGGCAGCGACGGCGCGCAGCGCCGACGCCCGGCATCGGCGCTCATCCGCTCGCTCGAGCGCGCGCTCACGGCCAACGTCTACCGTTGGACGGGGCACTTTCCCGAGCGGACGCGCGGCCTGTTGCGCCATCTCGCGCAGCGGGCCGACGCGCTGAACCAGGTGTATCCCGAGTCCCAGGAGGCCGCCGCGGGGCTCGCGGTCACGACGCTCGTGACCGCGCTCGCGATGAGCCACGTGCACCAGGGGTCCTATCAACCCTGAGCGGCGCTGACGCGGGCGGCGCGCGCGCTCACGCGCGGCCCAGGCCCAGGCGCTCGACCGCGTACTCGACGATCTTGTTGACGAGCGTCGGGTAGTCGATGCCGGCGGCCTGAGCGGCGGCGGCGAACTCGCTCGACTGCTCGAGGTAGCAGCTGGCGTTGACCTCGATCACGAACGCGTCGCCGGTCTCGGTGAGCCGCAGATCGACGCGGCCGTAGTCGCGCACGCGCAGCGCCCGGTACGCGTCGAGCGCGACCTTCTCGACGCGCGCGCGCAGGTCGTCCGGCAGATCGGCGAGCACCGCGCGGGTCCCCTTGTACTCGGCGCTCTTCTCGTCCCACTTCGCCTTGCCGCCGAGGATGCGCGGCGCACCCTCGGGCAGACCCGAGAAGTCGATCTCGATCGGCGGGAGCGCCTGCGGATTCTGGTTGCCGAGGATGCTGACGTACAGCTCGCGGCCTTCGATGTACTCCTCGACGAGAGCGGCGTCCTTCACCTTCTCGTGGATCGAGACGACGCGCTTCATCATGTCCTTCGTATTGTTCACGAGGGACGAGCTCTCGATGCCGATCGACGCGTCCATGCTCAGCGGCTTCACGAAGAGGGGCATGCGCAGGTTGCCGCCGGTCTCGAAGTTCGCGTCCTGAGTGAACACCGCGAAGTCCGGGAAGCGGATCTGGTCGAAAGCGAGGAGCTTCTTCGTGATGGCCTTGTCCTGCTGGATGAAGAACTCGCCCGGCCCGCCGCCGACGTAGGGCACCTCCAGCAGGTCGAGGAGCCCCACCACGCCGACCGCGCCGAGCCGGACCTTGCCGAAGTTCTCGAACAAGTTGAAGACGAGCTCGGGCTTGGGCTTCGTCAGTCCGTCGATCAGCGCGTGCAGGTCGCGGTGGACGCCCAGCACCTGCGCCTCGTGCCCGCCGCGCTGGAGTGCGTCGACGACTTGATCGACCACCTTGTCGTAGGAGCGGGGATCGCGCTTCTTCTCGAGGTCGGTCAGGACCGTGATCCGCATGCGATCAATCTAGCCTCGTGAACGCGGTGCACGAAAACTGCGCGCGAGTTTCGAGTCGGCGATCGCCATCACGCGTCGGTCTCCCGCGCGCGCGAACGGAACACGGCCACGCTCGCGGTGAAGCCGTGGAGGAAGTTCCGCCCCCCGACCGGACCGATCTCGCCCATCGCGAAGAATCCGGCCGCGGGGACTTCGGTCGGGAACGCGGACTGGATGCAGCTGATGTCGTGGTCGGGGCGGCCGAAAAGACGCGTGCCGCGGCCGTTGCACGAGAACACGAGCGCGCCGGTCGCGTGGGGCGCGTCACCGCTCGCGTCGGCGGCCTGGACTCGCGAGCGCATCAGATGCGTCAGGTCCTCCCCGGCCGTCTCCTTGTCGCGCGCCAGGAACTGGATCGTCTGTCCGACGCGGAGCGCGCGGTCGTCGACCATCAGCGCGCCTTGCTTGGGCTCGAGACCGTGCAAGCCGCGCGCCAGGAAGTCGCCGCGCTCGAAGGTGCTCTTGCGGGCGTCGATCGCGAGGCCGACGAGCGGTCCGTTCTGGAGGAGCGTGCGCTCCTCCGCGCTCAGCTCCTGCATCATCTCCATCAACGCTTGGACGGCCGGCTTCCCGCCGAGCTTGAGGATGAAGTGGTCCTTGCACGCGGTGATGACGAGCGGTTTCCCGACCGGGCGGCAGCCCTGGCTGACGATCGAGCAGACCTCGACTCCGCCTTCGATCACGAGCCCGACGGCGCCGCTCTCGACGACTCCGTCGGTGGTCAAGAGGAAGTTCTGGCCCGGGCCGCGACCGCCGCTCGCCATGCCGCCGAACGCCAGGAGGCCGGGGACCTTCTCGTTGAGCAATTCGAGGTACTCGGCCATCGGGAACGTGAACGGATCGGCGAGCAGGAGGACGCTCGCGCGAGCGACGTCGCGCGCGCGCGGCAGCGTCGAGAACGCGTAGCTGCTTTCGCCGTCCTGCGTCGCCTGCACCTGGATCGGAACGAGCCGCGTGTCCGGCAGCGCGCCGGCCCAGACCGACAGCGCCGGTCCGCGCTCGACCTCGCGCCGGCCTCCGACGATGCTCTCTCCGGTGCAACCGATCACGACGCGCGCGCCGAGCGCGCGGCTGAGCACGGGGCCGAGCGTCTCGATCGCGGGTCCGTGATGATGCGAGACGAACACCGCCAGGAGATCCGGCGAAGCGCCCGGAAACGCCGCGCCGAGCTGGCCTTCGACCTCGCGGATCGCGGCCTTGGAATCCGGCTGCGTGGAGAGAGCGCTGGCGAATACGGCGTGTCCCATGATCGGCGCGTCGCACCTGCGACGTGCGTGACGCGGTTGTTGTACGTGATGGGGGTGCGCGCGGCACCCTGTCGACTCTCGAGATCCGAGCTCGTCCGCGTGCGTGAATTGGGCGCGCTCGAGCGGTCGACTCCGCTATCCTAGAGAACGTGCGGCGCTCCGGGTGGCCGGCGCGGTCCGCGCGCGTTCTCGACGTCGTGATCGCTGCCGAAAAGGAGCAGAGTCATGATCCACTCGTCTCGTATCGACTCCGAGCTACCCCTTCAACAGTCGGAGAGTGTGGTGATCCGGTTCGCCGGTGACTCCGGCGACGGGATGCAGATCACCGGGAACCAGTTCACGCAGACGTCGGCGATCTTCGGCAACGACCTGGCGACCTTCCCGGACTTCCCGGCCGAGATCCGGGCCCCGGCCGGCACGCGGCCGGGAGTCTCGGGCTTCCAGATCCGCTTCGCGTCGACCGACATCCACACGCCCGGCGACGCACCGGACGTGCTCGTCGCGATGAACCCTGCGGCGCTCGCCGTGAACATCGCCGATCTCAAGCCGGGCGGCATCGTGATCATCAACTCCGGCCAGTTCGGTCCGCAGGACCTGGCCAAGGCGAAGCTCTCCAGCGATCCGCTGACCGATCACTCCCTCGACGGTTACCGCGTGATCAAGATCGACATCAACAAGCGCGTGATCGACGCGCTCGCGGGCTCGCCGCTGTCGCCGAAGGAAGTCCAGCGCTGCAAGAACTTCTACACGCTCGGGCTGATGTATTGGCTCTACAACCGCCCGATGGACGCGACGCTCAAGTGGCTCGAGGAGAAGTTCGCGAAGGAGCCGTCGATGATCGACGCGAACCAGAAGGCGCTGCGCGCGGGATACAACGCCGGCGACATCCACGAGCTGTTCCAGGGGCGCTACGAGGTTCCGAAGTGCGTCACGCTGCCGAAGGGCACGTACCGCAACATCATGGGCAACCAAGCGCTCAGCATGGGCCTCGTCGCCGGCGCGGAGCGCGCCGGACTGCGCGCGTTCATCGGCTCGTATCCGATCACGCCGGCGTCGGGGATCCTCGAGCAGCTTGCCGCGTACAAGAACTTCGGCGTCGTCACCATGCAGGCCGAGGACGAGATCGCCGCGGTCTGCTCGGCGATCGGCGCGTCGTTCGCCGGCTACCTCGGCATGACCTCGACGTCGGGGCCGGGGATGGCGCTCAAGCAGGAAGCGATCGGCCTCGCGATCTCGGTCGAGCTGCCGCTCGTCATCGTGGACGTGCAGCGCGGCGGACCGTCGACCGGGCTGCCGACGAAGACGGAGCAAGCCGATCTGCTCCAAGCGATCTTCGGGCGCAACAGCGAGGCCTGGTTGCCCGTGATCGCGTGCTCGACCCCCGCGGACGC
>CAZQHA010000081.1:0-12768 GCA_964592795.1 uncultured Planctomycetaceae bacterium
CGAGCTTGCGCAGGATCCCGACGTTCCACTCACCCAGGCGGTAGCGCTGGCTGGTGGCCCGGTACACGCGCGCCAGGTACTGGTCGCCGAGGAGCTTCAGCGCGTTGCCGACGCGCTCGAAGAGGATCGCGCCGTCGACCTGCATCTTCGCGACGCGGCGCAGCTCGTTGCGCGTGCGGCCCGGCATGCGCGCCTGTCGACTGCGCGGCTGGTTGAGCATCTCGTACGAGCGATCGAGCGCCCGATCGAGACGCTCGTCGAGGAAGCGTGCCTCCAGCAGCTGCAGGTTCGCGAACTCGAGCACCGAGCGGACGTCGTCGGGCTCCTTGTCGAAGAGCAGCGCCGCGTTCCAGTCGATGATCGCGACGTCGTTCTTCCCGAACGACACGCGGACCGCCATCGAGTCGTTGAGCTCTTGCTCCGACAGCGGGTCGTGCTCCGAGCGCAGGAGGCGCGCGATCTGCGGCGCGTGCCGCGTGTACAGGTCCTCGGGTCCGAGGACGCCCTCCGCCTCCTCGAACTGGAAGATGAGGTAGTCCTCGGTCAGCTCGGAGATCGCCGCGCTCTCGACCGAGCTCTCGATCACGGCGAGGAGGTGCTCGACGCGCTGCCGTGAGTCCTCGAGGAACACGCGGCTCTCGGCGAGCTCGCACGAGAGATCGATCCACTCTTCGATCGGCCCCGACATCGCGAGCGTGTAGCTGATCGAGATGCCGCCGAAGTCGTAGAGGACGACGTCGATGCTGCCGGTCGTCTTGTGCTCGCCGATCGTGAGCGGCGCGATCTCCTGCGTCACCCGGATCGGCGGCGGATCGAACTGGAAGTAGAGCGGCGCGTAGCCCTTGTGCTTGATGTGCGCGAGCTCGGTCAGATCGGTGATCGACTGCCGGCAGCGCGCGAGGTCGATGGAGAAGGCGATGTCGTAGGCCAGGACGACGTGGACGACGCCGCTCCGGATGACGAGGCCCTCAGCCACCGGCGTTACCGTTGCCCTTTGGGACGCGGATCTTGATGTTGCGGAACCTGACGCGGTCGCCGTGGTCTTGCAGCGCGATGTGCCCCGAGCGCTCGCGGCCGTAGCGCGGCATCGACGCGAACTTGCTCGCGGCGACGAGCGCCTCCCATTCAGGCGTCCACATCTCGTACGCGAAGAGCTGCGTGCCGTTGAGCCAGTGCTCGACGTGCGCACCGCGCACGACGAGGCGCGCGTGATTCCAAAGTCCGACGGGACGCGTGAGGTCGGATCGCGGCGCGTGCAGCGCGTAGTTCGAGCCCGCGGACGTCAGCGGGTTCTTGCCGTCGGCGTGGCGATCGTTGTCGAGGATCTGCATCTCGGGACCGGTGCGCCACACGGCGTCCGCGTCCTCGGCGACGTGGAAGAAGACCCCGCTGTTGCCGCCGGGCGCGACCTTCCACTCGAGCGAGAGCTCGAAGTTCTCGAACTTCTCGGCCGTGATGAGATCTCCGCCGTCCGCCGCGCGCACGAGCTCGCCGTGCTCGACGCGCCAGCCGTCCGGCGCCGCGGCTTGCTTGAACCCGCGCCAGCCCGCGGTCGTCTCGCCGTCGAAGAGGAGCCGCCATCCCGCGCGCCGCTCCTCGTCGGTGAGCACGTTCTGCGGCGCCGGCGGCGGAGCGGTGAGCACGACGCCGGTGCGGTCCTTCGGGATGCGATTCAGCGTGTACCACGTCTCGGTCGTCCACAATCGCCGCCCGCTCTCGGCGACGACTGGACCGGCAATGCGCAGATGGACGACGCGATCCGGCTCGAGCCCGTCGATCTCGAGGAACACGCGCCGCCGATCGGCCGACACGCTCGCCGATCGGATCGCGAGCTCGGCGAGATCGACCTTGGGTCCGCCGTACTCCTCCGTCGGTACGTAGCGCCAATGCTCGGCGACGTAGTTCAGAGTTTCCCAACCGAGCCCCGGCGCGATCGGCTCGGTGAACTCGATCTCGAATCCGTTCGACTGCGCGCGCACCGCGAGCATCTCGAACGTCGGCTGGCCGTTGTACTTCAATCGCTGCAAGCCGAACCGCTGCTTCTTCTCCTGTCCCCAGTTTCCCGTCGAGCCGATGCCGCCGACGTACAGCGCGCCGTCGGGGCCGAACGTCAATCGATTGATGCCGGCCTCGAGCCCCTGCGTGAACGGAAAGACGCAGCCTTGGTAGACGCCGTCGATCTTTTCGATGAAATCGCGCTGCACGCCGCCGTACGTCACGTCGCCGTGGCACATCTGACCGCTGTACGGACCGTTGCCGTCGGGGATCAGCGCGGGCTGGCTCGGGCTGTTGCCGATCTCGCCCTGCGGCAGCCAGAGCACCGGCGGCGTGACCTCGAGCTCGGCGGCTTGGTTCCCCAAGACCGCGCGCGAGCCGTAGAACGCGCCGGTCGAAAGGTGCATGAGCTTCGACGACGGCAGCCAGTCGCCTTGATTGTCGGTGAGGAAGATCTCTCCGTCCGTGCCGATGCCGATGCCGTTGGGCGTGCGCTCGCCGTGCGCGACGACCTCGAACGAGCCGTCCTCGAGCGCGATGCGCAGCGTCGATCCGCGGCCGGGGATCTGCGGTTGCGAGCTCTTGCCGCCGGGCTCGATCGCGATCGCGAGGTTCGCGTAGAAATGCCCGTCCTTGTAGACGAGCCCGAACGCGAACTCGTGGAAGTTCGCCGAGACGTCCCAGCCGCTGCAGACCGCGTTGTAATCGTCCGCGACGCCGTCGCGATCGTCGTCGACGAGCTCGGTCAGCTCCTGCTTCTGCAAGACGAAGATGCGGTCGCCGACGACGGCGAGCCCGAGCGGCTCGGCGAGGCCGGACGCGAAGAGCTTGGCCGTGATCTGCTTGGGATCGCGGGTCTGGACTCCGCTGAGCAAGTACACCGAGCCCTGCGCATCCCACAGCGAGATCGCGAGCCGTCCGTCGGAAAGCCAACCCATCCCGCCGACGCGCGGCTCGAATCCCTCGGGGCGCGCGGTCGAGAGATCGAACGACGGGTGGACCGAGTCGAGCGGGAGTCCGTCGCCCGGCGCGCCCTTCACGAGCGGCAGCAGCACCTTCTTCGGACCGGGAGACGTGATGAGCATCTCCCCCTCCGGTGTCGCGAGCGCGCCGGCGGGAACGAGCTCGAACGCGTCCGCGCCCGGGCGCTTCCACTCGAGGCGCAGCACGAAGCCGCCGTACGTCTGGAAGTGCTCCACGAAAAGCGCGTGGTCGCCGCGCGAGAGCGGGACGGCGGCGTCGCGCTCGGTGGGCGCGTGCAATCCGTCGTGGTCGATCAAGAGCTCGCCGTCGAGGTAGAGCCGCGAGCCGTCGTCGCTCGTGAGCCGCAGCACGTACTCGCCCGGCGTTTCGACGCGCAGCACGCCTTCGATCTGCGAAAGGAACGTGTAGCGCAGATCGCCCGTCACCGCGTGCGCGTGCTCCGCGTCGCTCTGGATGTCGAGCGTCTCGACGACCGCGGACACGTTCGGTGTCTGGTTCGCGACGAGGATCGGCAGCTTCTCCAGCGGCTGTCCGACGAGCCAGAAGCGCGCCCACAGGCCGGGTTGCAATCGGCGCTCGACGTCCTTCGGGGCCGCCGCCGGCGCGGGGCGCTCGACGGGCGCCGGCGTTTTCGGCTCCTCCGCGGCGCGGCAGCCGAGCGCGATCACGCCGGCGATCAGCGCGGGCGCGAGCGTTCGTTCACTACTTCTCGGTCGCATCGGGAGCCGACGGATCCGGCAACGGATCGAAGAAGAGCACGAGGTTTGGACGCACGACTTCGTGGTTGAACCCGATCGCGGACGACATGCGCGGCTTCCCCCCGACCTCCACTTCGCGTTCCAATCCGAGCGCGTCCGGCGGATACGGGAACTTCGCGATCGCGCCGTCGGTGTAGACGCGCAAGTAGAGCATGACGTCGTCGGGGATCGCTTCCGCGGAGAAGCTGCGGTAGAGCCCGGGCATGCCGTGCACGATCGAGTACTGATCCATGATCTCCTCGGGCAAGACCGTCTCGGAGCTCACGAACTCCGGCGTCTCCTGCATGCGGATGTGGCGGCCGTCCTCGAGGAAGAGCTGGTAGTTCAGGTGCACGCGCCCGCCGTGGATCTGGTAGCCGAGCCACTTGACGCGCAGCGGCACTTCCTTCTCGCCGATGCGCGCGCTCCACACGTCGCCGGTCGGGCCGACGGTGTACGACTCGCCGACGCTCGTCGGCTGCGGGCCGTGCACGGTCGTGTACACGGCGCCGTCGAAGTGCACGTTGCCCTTCCAGGCCTTGTACATGCCGCAGGTCGTCGCGTCGTACGCGATCCACATCTCGTTCGACAGCGCGATCGTGACGATGCGCGGCTGCTTGTCGAGAACGCAGCGGAACACCCACGGATCGCGCGGGCGCGCCGGAATCGGAACGCCTTGCGGGCTCGCGAACGCGGTGGCGAGCGTCGCGACGAGCGACACGAGCATCATGCGGGCGCCTCGGCGCGCTGGAGCGCCTCTTCACGGAACGCGAGCCCGAAGAACACGGCGGTCGCGAGAGCGATGCCGGACAGCGTGAGCCACAGCTTCGAGAAGTCGGGCACGCCGGCCTGCGCGGATGGGAACTGCTCCGACAAGTAGCCCGAGAGCCAACCGCCGATCACCGGTCCCCCGCCGAGGATCAGGATGCCGAACACGGTCTGCGCCGAGTGGCGAACATCGGCCGGCGCGAGCCGGTCGACGTAGATGTACGCCCCCGCGAAGAAGCACGCGTAGCACACGCCGTGGAGCGCTTGGCTCGCGACGAGGAGCGACACCGGCAATTCCGTCTGGCTCCAGATCGCGTAGCGCGCGACGTACGCGAGCATTCCGAAGAGGATCACCGTCCGGAACCCGAGGCGCTTCAGGAAGAGTCCCAAGCACGCCATCACGAGGATCTCGCTGAACTGGCCGATCGTCATCGCCGGACCGATCGAGCTGTCCGCGAGCCCCAGGTTCGAGAGGAACGGACTGGCCTGGATGAAGTAGATCTGGTGGATGATGCTGATCGGCAAGCTCGCCGCGACCAGCACGGCGAACGACGGCTTCTTCAAGAGCTCGAACGCCTTCGCGAACGCGAGCGGCTCGACCGCGTCGCGCTTGGGCGGCGTGTGGGGCAAGAAGAAGCAGAACAGCGCGTAGCCGAACGAGAGGATCGCCGAGAACTTGAGCGCGCCGGCGAGTCGCGCGGTGACGTTCGGCACTTCGTCGCCGGTGAGGAACGGAGGCATCGCTTGGAGCGAGAGCCCCGTCTGCAGCCAGATCATCGGGAACGTCCAGCTCGCGGCGATCCAGCCGATCGTCCCCCACACGCGCACGCGCGGGAACTGCTTCGCTGGGTCGGCGAGGTGCGCGAACGCCATCGAGTTCGACAGCGCCAGCGTCGGCATGTACACGACGCTGTAGAGGATCGAGAGCGTGAGCCACTCCGAGAAGCTCGTGCGCGTCGACAGGATCCACTGGAGCACGCCGCCGACGACGAGGATGACGGCCAGGAATCGCTCGGTGCTGAAGTAACGATCCGCGAGCTGTCCGGCGATGAACGGCGACAGCACGGCGCCGATCGAGCCCGCGAGGCCCAGGATGATGCCGATGTCCGACGGCGCGAATCCAAGACCCCCGGCGGAGGTCGGCGCCGACATGTAGCGCGCCGCGATCGGCAGCCACGCCCCCCACACGGCGTACTGCAGGAACATCATCAGCGAGAGGCGCGACGTGGCGGACTTCGGCTGCATGCGGGGGAGCGGGCGGCAGAGATTCTTACGAGAGCCGGCGAGGTTGCAAGTGCGGCGCAGTCGAGCGCCGCCGTGAACGGCGGCGAGCGCGCCCTACTCCGAGAAAGCGGCGTCGAACGCGCGCTCGCTGCGCGGAAAATCGATGCGGCGCACGAACGCCTGGGCCTCGGTGGCGCCGTGCTCGCGGTCCATCATCGGATCCTCCCACTCGACGGTGAGCGGCCCGGCGTAGCCCGCGTGGTTCAGACCGCGAAGGATGCCCTCGAAGTCGATCTTCCCGCGCCCGAGCGAGCGGAAGTCCCAGAAGCGACCGTTCGCGCCGAACTCCGTGTGCCCGCCGAACACACCCGCGGCTGCGCCGCGATCGGACCACCACACGTCCTTCATGTGGACGTTGAAAACGCGATCTTCGAACTCGCGGAGGAAGCGCAAGTAGTCGACGCCCTGGTAGCCGAAGTGCGACGGATCGAAGTTGAAGCCGAAGCGCTTGGAGCTCCCGACGGCGCGGAGCGCGCGCTCGGAGCTGGCGATGTCGAACGCGATCTCGGTCGGATGCACCTCCAGCGCGAAGCACACGTCGACCTTGTCGAACTCCGCGAGGATCGGCTTCCAGCGCCGGCCGAAATCGTCGAAGCCTTTTTGGATCTGCGCCGCGGAGACCGGGGGGAACGCATACACGAAGTGCCAGATCGGGCTGCCCGTGAATCCGACGACGACGGTGCGGCCGCTCCTCTTCAGTTGCGTCTTCACGGCCTCGGGCGCGGCATCGAAGAAGCGACGCGCGGCCCTGGCGGTGTCCATCATCTCCGCCGCGGCGCGCTCGTTGACGCCGCTCGGATCCCCATCGCGCCACACGTGCTCCGGCAGGATCGCCTCGTGCCGCTCGTCGATGCGATCGCAGACCGCTTGGCCGACGAGGTGGTTCGAGATCGCGAACGACGCGAGGCCGTGATCGCCGAGCAGGTCCCAGTGCTTCTTGCACCAGGCCTTGTCCTTGAGCGCGCGCTGCACGTCGAAGTGATCGCCCCAGCACGCGAGCTCGAGCCCGTCGTAGCCGAACGACTTGGCCTTCTTGCAGAGCGTTTCGAGCGGAAGATCGGCCCACTGGCCGGTGAAGAGGCAGACGGGGCGGGGCATGGTGCGACGAGGATAGCAAAGGCCGCTCAGGTTCAGCGCGCGGCCGCGAGACGCGATTCGATCCGGAGGCGCGCCTCGGCGGGAAGCTTCGGCACCCACTCGCGCGCGAACTCCGTGTCACCGTGCTCTCCGTGCTCCACGAGAACGTGCAACGCGACCTCGAGCGACGCCGCATCATGGGAGAACTTGGGGACGAGAGCTCGCATGTTGGCGCACGTTTGCTTCACGATGCGGCGCGGGACGATGCATCGATCGAGCTCGGCGTTCGTCCGATCGATGCTCGATCGCATCGCGGATCGCGCGTCGGGATGGATCCCCGAGTCGGTCCAGCGCGCCGCGCACTCGAGCATGTTCGCGAGATTCTGAGGCCGTGGGGGGTAGTCGGCCCAGTCCCCCGACAGTGCGTTCCACACATCCGAACCCGGCTCGGTCTCGAGCAGGATCCGTTCCGCCACCTGCCACGCTGCCGGCGACGCAATGTTGAACAGCGAGACGCAGGCAGATTGGCGGAGGTAGGAACCGTACGCGGTCCGCGGGGCGAGCCGAGCGACTTCGCCGATCGCAGGCACGCACGCCTCGTCCGCGATGTCCATCATGCCTCGCTGAGACAGTCCGGTCTTGTTGTAAGCGTCCTCCAGGATTCTCAACTGCTCGACGTGATCCGCGCTCCGAGCGTAGAGCCGCCATGCGGCTTCAGACACGATCCTCTTGTTCGGGGATTCGAGTAGACGCCGCAACTGCCGGTGCAACGCCTCATCCTCCAACTCGGCGAGTCCCTCCATAGCAAGCGCAGCGGAGTCCCGCACGAACATGGGCCGCTCCTGCGTACCCGTCGGCGAGTCCCAGTCGAGATATCGTGGAAGCGCTCGTTGCGCGAGCTGCTGCAGCTCGTCCTGCGCGCCGAGCATCCAGAGCGCGCGGATCGCGGCATACGGCGCGTGCTGCCGCTCCGCGTCGCTCAACCACTGCGGTGTTGGCTCGACGTCACCGATCGCGAGGAGTCGGTTGCGATCCGCACCCCCCACCTCCGGACAGTAGGCGCATGCCAAGAGCATCGCCGGCTGCAACTCGGAGACTCCCTCGATGCTCTCGAACGCATCGAGCAGTCGATCGGCGGTCAGACGATGTGCCCTTACGAGGTCCCGGAGTGGCGAAAGGTCGAGCTCTCGGAACTCGTACGACATGCGAATCGCAATCCACTGATCCGTGTCGAGATTCAAGCCTTCGAACAACGCGACGACGTCGATCGAAGCGGGCAAAGCCGTCTGTCTCGTGCCGGACGTCGAGCCCGACGACGCATTGCCCGCGACGGCGGCCGTCCGCGCCTGATCCGAACGCGCGGGCGGATTCGCGAGTTCGGCGGACTGTTGGCTCGGACGCGAGCGCGTCGGTGAGTGGGCGACGGTGCGTGGCTCGCGGGAGCCGAAGAGCCAGACGATCGCGAGCATGCTCGCGGCGAGTATCGCGACGATGGCGATCCAGTTTCGCGAGCTCATGATTCGCCGCAGTCGCTCAGCGCTTCTCTCCCAGCGCCGCCTGGATGTCCTTCAACGCCGCGTCCGAGAGATACCGCGACATCCCCCACGCGAGCCGTTTGTCCTGATCGTCGCCGTGAGCGACCAGCACGCGCAGCGCGACGTCCAGCGACCCGGGTTGGTCGGCGATGTCCGAGAGGATCGACCGCACGTTCCTGCACGTCTCTCGGACGGCGCTGCGCGGCACCGTGCATCGATCGAGCCGCGCCCGCGTCGAGTCGATGCACGCTTCGACCAACCCGTGCAACGACTGCTCGTGCGGCGTCCGCGCTCGTCGGTTCGCGCTGACGAGCAAGTTCCCGAGGTTCTGCGGGCGATCGGCGCGCTCGAGCGCTTCCCACGTGAACGGCCGTGGGTGCATGTCGCGCCAAACGCGCTCGAACGCTCGCCACGATTTCGGAGTCGAGTTCGAGATCAGCGCGACGCATGCCGAGGCGGCGAGCGCATTGCCGGGCTCTGAGTTGGGGGCCGACCGCGCGAGGTCTTCGAGCACGGCCGCGTACGGGTCGCCGCGAATGCTCTCGAGCGCGAACATCGCGGGACCCAGGCCCTTGCGAGCCTGCTGGATGATCTCCAGCCGCGCCGACTTGTCCGCGCTCCGACCGTGCAGCCGCCACGCGGCCTCGGTCACTCGTTCCGTCGCATCGCCCGCGAGCGCGGTGCCCAGATGCCGTCGCAGCTCGGCGCTGTTCGCCACGTCGAGCGTGTCGAGCGCCAGCGACGCCGAATCGCGCAGGAACGCCGAGCGACTCTCGCGGTTCTCGAGCGGCGACAGGTCGAGGTACCGGGACAGCGACTCACGCGCCACGGGCGCGAGCTCGTCCTGGGCACCCTGCATCCACAGCGCGAGCGTCGCGGCATAGCTCGACGCCGGCACCAAGTTGCCCTCGTGCAGCGTCCGCGCGTCATGATCGAGCTCCGCGAGCCGTTGCAGCCGTCCGAAATCGAGCGGCTTCACGTCCTCGCAGAAGGAGCACGCGACGACGATCGCGGGAGACAGAGGGAAGCGCGGACCGAGCCGACGCTGCGCATCCAGCAATTCTCCCGAGGTGAGCCGGTTCTCCTCGACGAGCTTGCGCATCTTCGAGAGGTCGAGCTCGCTGAACGAGCGCACCGAATGGAACGCGTTCCAGTAGCCCGGTTGGAGATCGAGGCTCTCGAACAGCTCGACGATGCGGTCCTTGGACTCCGGCTCCTTCGCGTCCGGCTCGGCAGCGATCGACTTCGGCGGCTCGACGGCGATTCGTTCGGGCTCCGCGGCCACCGGCTCGCGGTCATCAGGGAACGTCGACTCGGACGAGCTCGCCGGTGCCGCGTGGACCGCCCGCGGAGCCTCGTCGAAGACGGGCGCCGCCGGGGCTTCGACGCGAATGAGCAGGACGAGCAGCAACGCGACCGCTGCGAAGAGCGACGCGATGACGATTCGAACCCGGGTGCGCATGTCGGGGACGACTTAGCGGTCCATCGACGTGCAGTTATCCGGCGACTTCCCGCCGATCGCAAGGCGCGCGGACCGTGAGTGCCGTGAGGTCGATTTGGCCCTTTCCCCGCAACCCGTCCGTGACTCGCGAGTCCGCGAGGGTGTGAACGAGGAAGTCGTCGCCGGAACGGACTTGACCCGCGCTGCGGACGGCGCCGAAACTCTGCATTGGGAGGCTGCTACGCACCCCCCCGAACCAACGAGACCCCGTCCGCTCGTCCACTCATCCAAGCGTTTCCGCGAGGAAACCACGAGCCGGCGGGGTCGCTCTATTCGGGCGGGGCGGTGAGCCGGTTCGCCATCTTGCTCGACGGTGGATTCGTCACGAAGCGGTTGCGAATTCGCTCCAGGCACGACCCGACACCCCAAGAGGTTCTCGCGGAGTGCCGACGCATCGCATCGCATCCGGAGCTCCAGGCTTCGACGTTGCTGCGAATCTACTACTACGACTCGCCACCGGCTTCATCCACCGTGACGAACCCTCTGAGTGGAAGATCCACGCATCTGCGACAGACGGCGATTTACGCGAATCGAGTGCGCTTCTTGGACGCGCTCGAGCTCGAACGGAACGTGGCGTTGCGCAAGGGCGAACTCGCGCTGCACGGTTGGCGCGTGCGAGCACAAGCGCTGAAGGACATCGCGCGCACACCGCGCGCCCTCGTCGCCGACGACTTGGAGCTCAACATCGAGCAGAAGGGAGTCGATCTGCGCATTGGACTCGACATTGCACGCCTTTCCCTGCGGCAACTCGTCGACGCATTGGCCGTGGTAACCGGCGACAGCGATCTCGTGCCTGCATTCAGGTTCGCGCGACGCGAGGGCATTCGCGTGTACCTCGACCATCTGGGTGGCCCGGTGAAGCGCGACCTCAGAGTGCACGCGGACGTCGTGCTGTAGGCGAGCGGCGCCTGAACCGCTCTTCACGTCGACCCGAACCGATCAGCGCACGTCGTCGAGGCGGACGGCCCGCCGCGCTTGGGCCGAGCGGAGCGCCGCCTCGAGCACGCGCTGCGTCTGGTACGCGTCCTCGAAGTCCGGCAGCGGCAGCTCCGGCTTCTCCCCTCCAAGAACGCGCAGGATGTCGGCCGACATGTTCACGAAGCCGTGCTCGTAACCGAGCATGTGCGCGTCGGGCCACCAGTTCGCGACGTACGGGTGTCCGCCGACCGCCGATGTCGCGACGATGCGCCGCCAGCCCGCCGTGCGCGCCCCGAGCGTCGCGTCGTGGTAGCGCAGCACGTTCAAGTCCTCGAAGTCGAACGCGATCGAGCCCTTCTCGCCGTCGATCTCGATCGAGTTCGCGTTCAGATGGCCGGTCGCAAGGCGCGTCGCCTCGAAGCTGGCGAGCGCGCCGCTCTCGAAGCTCGCGAGGAAGAGCACCGCGTCGTCGACGTCGCTCCTCGCCTTCTTCGACGTCGGCTTCCCCTTCTCGTTGGTCAAGATCCGCTCGGTGACGAACGTGCGCGCGACCGCGCCGTGGACCTCCGTGATCTCCTCCCCCATGAGGAAGCGCGCCATGTCGACGATGTGCGCGTTCAAGTCGCCGTGCGCGCCGCTGCCGGCCAGCTTCTTCTGGAAGCGCCACGACATCGGCGTCTTCGGCCCGCCCCAGCTCTGCAGGTAGCGCGCGCGGACGTGGTAGATGCGGCCGAGCTTCTTCTCGCGCATCAATTGCCACGCGAGCCCGATCGCGGGACAGCGCCGGTAGTTGAACCACACGAACGTCTGCACGCGCTTCTTCGCCTTCGCGGCCGCGTCGCGCATCGCGCGCGCGTCGTCGAGCGTGCCGGCCAGCGGCTTCTCGCACGCGACGTGCTTGCCGGACTCGATCATCGCGATCGACGCGTCCTTGTGCGCTTCGTTCGGCGTCGCGACGTCGACGAGGTCGACGGCGGGGTCCTCGGCGATCGAGCGCCAGTCCGTCGTCGAGCGTTCCCAGCCGAACTGCTTGGCGAACGCGACGAGCGAGCGCTCCTCACGTGCGGCGACGGTGTGCAAGACCGCCTTGCACGGTAGCTCGAAGAACCGATTCGCCTGCCCCCACGCATTCGAGTGCGCGCGGCCCATGAACTTCTGGCCGATCAGCGCGACGTGAATGGATCGCTTGTTGTTCATACGAGCACTCATCGGGTACGCATTCAAGCTATGGCCACGAGTGGGATCAAGCGCGTCCCTCCCGGCACGAGTGCCTGGCTCGCCGCACGCTTCTCGACCGCGGATGCGTCGAACACACTCAGAGAGCCGCTACCAGCCAATCTCCTTGTCCGCCGCGTCCTGACCGTGGAGGACAACGGGAAGTTTTTCGACTCCCATCAAGTCGGTTTCACCCACGGCTTCTGTGCGCGAAGACACGAATCCCAGGCGTCGAGTGTTGGCGTACTGCTGCGCGAGATGGTCACCCCACTCATGAGCGGCAGATGGGCTGACCGCGTCGACAATGAAGCAAGCCGGCCACTCGTAATCCTGATCGTCGGGTGGCAGAGATCGATCACGCAGCCAGACTGTGTAGATGAATTGCATTGCGGTCAGCCCCCGAGATAGCAACGCCTCAGCCGATGTCAGATTTCGGAACTACGCCCGGAACGAATCCTTGTCGAGCGACGGCTCGTGGTGCGACGACAGGCCGAGCGCGAGCCCGAGCGCGATGAACGTGACGAGCAGCGACGAACCACCCGTCGAGAACAGCGGCAGTGTGAGCCCCGTCATCGGAATCAGACCCAGGTTGACCGACACGTTGATAAAAAGGTGCGCGCTGAAGTAGAGCGCGATCCCCCCCACGACGAGGCGCGAGAACCGATCGCGAATGCCGCTCGCGCTGCCCATGATCAGCGCGATCATCAGCGCGTACAGCGTGAGGATCACCGACGCGCCGAGCCAACCCGCCTCC